>JAPJRA010000403.1 GCA_030824835.1 Geminicoccaceae bacterium
CCCATGCCCTGCTCCAGGGGCACCTCGAACTTGGGGTCCGGCACGAAGGTGGAGAAGATCGTCGGCGCCGCGCTGCGGTGCCGCCAGGCCACCACCTTGCCGTCACCGTCGAGGCCGGCCTCGATGTGCTCGGCCGAGACGGTATGGTAGAAGCCGTGCTGGATGTCGTCCTCGCGGGTCCAGACGACCTTGACCGGCGCGCCGTCCATGGCCTGCGACAGCAGTGCCGCCTCCTGCGCATAGTCGCATTTCGACTTGCGGCCGAAGCCGCCGCCGAGCAGCGGCACGTGCACGGTCACGTCCTCGACCGGCAGGCCCAGAAGCTTGGCCACGTCCTCGCGGGTGCCGTAGGGGCTCTGCACCGAAGCCCAGATCTCGCACTTGCCGTTGCTGACGACGGCGGTGGCAACCGGCGGCTCCATCGGCACATGGGCCATGTGCGGCTGATAATATTCGGCAGTCACCACCTTGGCCGCACCCGCCAGGGCCTTGTCGGCATCGCCCTGGTTGCGCGCGACCTTGCCCGGCTGGCGCACGTTCGCTTCCAGCTGGGCGCGGTACGCATCCGAATCGTAGGAGGCGTTGGGCCCGTCGTCCCAGTCCAGCTTCAGCGCGGCACGACCCTGCGTCGCCGCCCAGGTGTTGCTGGCGATCACGGCGACGCCGCCCTGCGGCGCGAACTTGGCTGGAGGGGCGCTGAACGGCAGCTCGACCACCTTCTGGACCCCCGGCACCTTGAGCGCCGCCGTGGAATCGAACGATTTCAGCTTGCCGCCCACCACCGGCGGACGGGCCACCACCGCGAACAGCATGCCCGGCTGCTTGATGTCGAAGCCGTAGACCGCCTTGCCCGTCGTGATGTCGCGCAGGTCGGTGATCGACAGGTTGCCCTTGCCCATGTAGCGGAAGTCCGCCGGGTCCTTGAGCTTGAGCTGGTCGACCGGCGGGGTGGGCAGATCCATGGCGGCCTTGGCGAGCTCGCCGTAGCCCAGCTTCCGGCCGGAAGCGCCGTGCACCACCTCGTGGTTCAGCGCCGTGACCTCGCCCACGGGGACGTCCCACTGGGTGGCCGCGGCCTGCTCCAGCATCTGCCGCATCGCGGCACCGCACTGACGCATCGGCTGGATGAAGTGCCGCATGCTCCGCGAGCCGTCGGTGTCCTGATTGCCGTAGCGCGGCTCGTCGCCCGGGGCCTGGACGATGTGCACCCGCGACCAGTCGGCCTCGAGCTCGTCGGCCACGACCATCGGCAGGCCGGTGCGCGAGCCCGTGCCCATCTCGGAGCGGTGGGCGGTGATGGTCACGGTGCCGTCGGTGTCGATGGCGACAAAGATGTGCGGGTCATTGACCGTGCCGTGCGGCATGGCGTCGGCGCCGGTGGCATAGGCCATGGCGTTGCGGAACGGGACGAGCTGGACCGCCAGCACGAAGCCGGTCGTGACCGCGGCCGAGCGGAGGAAGGACCGCCGGCTGACATTCTCGATCAGGGTCTGCGGGATCATGGCATCACGCTCCCGTGCCGGCGGCTTTGACCGCCGCGTGGATGCGCTGGTAGCAGCCACAGCGGCAGATGTTGCCGTCCATGGCGTCGGTGATCTCCTGCTCGCTGGGATTGTTGGTCGAGGCCAGGAACGCCGCCGCCTGCATGATCTGCCCGGCCTGGCAGAAGCCGCACTGCGGCACGTTGGCCTCGCGCCACGCCTTCTGCACCGGATGGTCCCCGTCGGGGTGCAGGCCCTCGATCGTCGTCACCTCGCCGGTGACGTCGCCGATCGTGGTCACGCAGGAGCGCACCGCCTCACCGTCGACATGGACGGTGCAGGCACCGCAGGCGGCGATGCCACAGCCGTACTTCGTGCCGGTGAGCCCGATCACGTCACGGATCACCCAGAGGAGGGGCATATCGGGCGGCACGTCCACCTCGTGCCGCTGACCGTTCACGACAATTGGCAGAGCCATTCCGTCTTCTCCCTGTAGTTCTTTTAATCTCTTTAGATACGTTACACTGTGGCGTCCTGCCGCGCCAGAATCACCCAACATCAACTCCCCAAAAAACTGATGGGTGGCATGCGTTTTTGCCGGGATAAATGCCGGCTCAGTTTGGCGGGAGGAAGTTCTTCATTAGCTGGTGGCCGTGCTCGGTGAGCACGGCCTCGGGGTGGAACTGGACACCGACCAGCGGCCAGTCCCGGTGCGCCAGGGCCATGATCTCGCCGTCCTCGCTGCGTGCGGTTACCCGCAACGCCGCCGGCAGGTCCTCGTCCTCGACGATCAGCGAGTGGTAGCGGGCGACCTGCAGCGGGTCCGGCAGGCCCTCGAACACGCCGCTGCCGTCGTGGCGGATGCGCGAGGTCTTGCCGTGCATCGGCCGCCGGGCACGGTCGACCCTGCCGCCCAGCGCCTGGCCGATACACTGGTGGCCGAGACAGACTCCCAGGATCGGCACGCGTGGGCCGAAGCCGGTGATCACCGCGTTGCTGATCCCGGCCTCGGTCGGCGTGCAGGGGCCGGGCGAGACGATGATGTGGCTGGGGGCCAGGGCCGCGATGTCCTCGAGGCTGGTGGCGTCGTTGCGGACCACGATCCTGGTGTGGCCGAGCTCGCTGACGTAGCGGGCGAGGTTCCAGACGAAGCTGTCGTAATTGTCGATGAGCAGGATCATGGGCGGCCCTGCAGCGCCTCGATCAGCGCCCGTGCCTTGTCCAGCGTCTCCGCGTACTCGGCCGGGGGCTCGCTGTCGGCGACGATGCCACCGCCAGCCTGGAACGCCACGCGGCGCCCTTTGATCGCGAAGGTGCGGATGGTGATGCTGGTGTCCATCCAGCCATCGAAGCCCAGCCAGCCGATCGAGCCGCAATAGGGGCCGCGGGCGCTGGGCTCCAGCTCGGCGATGATCTCCATGGCGCGGATCTTGGGTGCGCCGGTGATCGAGCCGCCGGGGAAGGTCGCCCGCAGCAGGTCGACCGCATCGAGCCCGTCGCGCAGCTCGCCGGTCACGGTCGAGACCAGATGGTGCACGGTGGCGAAGCTCTCCAGCACGCAGAGCTCGGGCGTCAGCACCGTATGGTCGCGGCAGACCCGGCTCAGGTCGTTGCGCAGCAGATCGACGATCATCACGTTCTCGGCTTGGTCCTTGGCACTGGCCAGCAGTTCCGCCCCGAGGCGCTCGTCCTCCTCGGGCGTCGCGCCGCGCGGGCGCGTCCCCTTGATCGGCCGCGTCTCGACCTGGCGCCCGCGCAGCTCCAGGAAGCGCTCGGGCGACGCCGAGGCGATCTGTAGGTCGTCGAAGTCGAGGAAAGCCGCGAACGGAGCCGGGTTGCGCCGCCGCAGCCGCCGGTACAGCACCCACGCGTCCATGCCGTCCGGCAGCTCGGCCAGGAAGCGCTGCGAGAGATTGGCCTGGAAGATGTCGCCGGCCAGGATGTAGTCGACCACACGCTGCACGGCGGCCTCGTAGCCGGCGGCGGTGAAGTTGGAGGCCAGCCCCGCCTCGCTTGCCGCCTCGGGCTCCGGGTCGGGCTCGCGGGCGCGGCCGACCAGGGTCGCGAGCTGGTCGGCGCGGGCCTTGCGCCGGTGCATGCTGGCGACCGGACTGGCTTCGGGCCAGCCGCTGGAGAGGATCCAGGCCCGCCGGTCGTGGTGGTCGAAGGCCAGGATCGCGTCGTAGAAGCCGGCGGCGAGATCCGGGAAGGCGAGGTCGTCCACCGCGGGGTGCGGCAGCCGCTCCAGATGATGCGCCAGGTCGTAGCCCAGATAGCCGACGACGCCGGTCTGGAACGGCACCGGCAGGGCGGGATCGTTCGCCAGCACGTAATGGGCCAGCGCCCGCTGCAGCACCGCGAACGGGTCGCCGGTGAAGCTGCGCTCGCCCAGGGTCAGCCGGCCGTCCTTGCTGGTCAGCCGTAAGTACGGGTCGCCTGCCACATAACTCCAGCGGCCGAGCCTGGGATCGACCCTGGCGCTGTCGAGGAACACGGGCCAGGGCAGGCAGCGCACGGCCTCGAACGCGGCCACGGGCTCGAGCCAGGCGATCTCGCGGGCAAGCACGGTGGCCGGCATCGGGCACGCTCGAACGGTGACGGGAGCGAAACCCTAGCACGCCTGTCGCGCCTGCGCAGCGCCGGGGTTGGTCGGCGGCGACGGGCGCCGGGTGGGGCTATGCCTTATGCGGCGATGGATCGGCCCTGCCGCTCCATCGCCTGCAGCGCACGGCGCTGGTGGCGGTTCAGGCGGGGGCCGTCCTCGGGTTCGCTCGGCAGCGGTTCCGGTGCGGCCACCGCGGCGCGCGGCTCGGGTTCGCTCGGCACGGATGATGGAGCCGGTGCCGGCGCGCGGCGCAACTGGCGCTGGCGCAGCGCGTCCAGGGCCTGCATCGCGTGGCGCTGCTCGCGCTCGATGCGGCCGCGATAGCGCAGCATGGCGCCCAGCGCCTTGAGGGCCGCGGCCTTGGCGGCGGTGGCCTCGTCCGGGTCCTCGAGCCGGCCGGCGGCGAACAGGTCGGTCAGCACCTGGGCCTCCAGCCGGTCGGCGCGCATCTCGCGCCACATGGCGCGGATCACGGCCAGCGCCGCCTCGTGCTCCAGCGCGTCGCGCGGGGCCAGGCTCGCGAGGAGGAGGGACTCGTGCTGGCGCCAGTCGGATTCGGACTCGTCGGGCAGGAGGAAGAA
>JAPJRA010000404.1 GCA_030824835.1 Geminicoccaceae bacterium
CCACCATGTGGGCGTGGCACCTGGAGCATGGCGGCGAGATGGGTGGCCAGACGCCGCCGACGCAGGCCACGGGCCATCGGCTGGAGACCAAGGGCGGCGTCGGTGGCAACACGACCATCGGCATCATCGCCACCGACGCCGCGCTCGACCAGAGCCAGCTGCAGCGGCTGGCTGTGATGGCGCAGGACGGGTACGCCTACGCGATCCGCCCGATCCACACCCATCTCGACGGCGATGTCGTGTTCGCGGTCGGCACGGCACCCGCGCCGCAACCGCAGACGGCCGATTTTCTGGTGCGCCTCGGCGGTCTCGCGGCCGACGTGATGGCGCGTGCGGTGAGCCGCGGCGTGTATGCGGCCGACGATCTCGGCGACCGGCCGTGCTACCGCTCGCTGCACGGCACCGGCGCGGCGCCGTTCGCCATGGTCCAGCAGTAGCAGGACGGCTGCGGGGCGTGCCCGAAGCCGGTGGCGAGATCGCGGACAACGCCGGCGCAGACATAGATGCAGGACAGCGAGGCCAGCGCATCACCGGGTGGCACGGGAGATGCTGGCGTCGCCACCGCGAACGCGGCCGCGGTGGCGCTACGGTCCGCGGGGAGCGGCGGGGTGGTCGGTTCATGCATGGGCGTTTCTCCTGAGGGCCTGTCGGCGGCGGTGCTGTCGCCACCGCCGGCAGGGAGGAGATTGCCAGACCTGTCCTTCAATCCGACCGCGTCCAGCGGCCGAAATTGTTTCAACTATATCGGCGTACGACTACGCCGCCAGACGCAGACTCTCCTCGAGCATGCCCAGTCCCTCGTCGACCAGCGCATCGCTGGCCGTCAGCGGCACCAGGATCCGGATCACGTTGAAGTTGGTGCCGCAGGACAGCAGCACCAGCCCGTTCTCCAGCGCCCTGGCCGTCACCTGCTTGGTGGTGGCGGCATCCGGCTCTAGCGAGCCGCGCTCCTTGACGATGTCGAAGCCGATCATCGCCCCCAGGCGGCGGATGGCCGCGATCGGCACCAGATCGTTGCGCCGCTCCATGAAGCGCAGCCGCTCCTCGATGCGTGCGCCGATGGCCTCGGCGCGGGCACACAGCTGCTCCTCCTCGATCACGTCGAGGACGGCCAGAGCGGCAGCGCAGGCGAGCGGCGAGCCGGCATAGGTGCCACCCAGGCCGCCGGCCTCCGGCCGGTCCATGATCTCGGCCCGGCCGAGCACGCCCGACAGCGGAAAGCCGCCGGCCAGCGACTTGGCCATGGTGACCAGATCGGGCTCGACGCCGGCATGCTCGATGGCGAACAGCCTGCCGGTCCGGGCGAAGCCGGACTGCACCTCATCGGCGATCAGCAGGATGCCGTGCTCGTCGCAGATCCGCCGCAGCTCGACCAGCAGCTCGACCGGCGCCAGGTGGAAGCCGCCCTCGCCCTGCACCGGCTCGATGATGATGGCCGCCACCCGCTCGGGGTCGATGTCCGCCTTGAACAGGAACGACAGCGCCTTCAGCGAATCGGCGACGCTGACGCCCTGCTGCTCGACCGGAAAAGGCACGTGGTAGACGTCGCCGGGCATGGGCCCGAAGCTCTTCTTGTAGGGCATGACCTTGCCGGTCAGCGCCATGGTCATCATCGTCCGGCCGTGGAAGCCGCCGGTGAACGCGATGATGCCGGTCCGCCCGGTGGCGGCGCGCGCGATCTTGACCGCGTTCTCGACCGCCTCGGCACCGGTGGTGAAGAACACGGTCTTGGCCGGGCCCTTGAACGGGGCCGCCGCGTTCAGCCGCTCGGCCAGGCTGACATAGGATTCGTAGGCCATGACCTGGAAGGCCGTGTGCGTGAACAGCTCGGCCTGGGCCGCCACCGCCGCCATCACCTTCGGGTGCCGGTGGCCGGTGTTGAGCACGGCGATCCCACCGGCGAAGTCGACATAGCGCCGACCCTCGACGTCCCAGACCTCGGCATTCTCCGCCCGGGCGGCGTAGACGGAGGTCGCGTGCCCGACGCCGCGCGGCACGGCGGCGTTGCGGCGGGCGAGCAGGTCGGCGTTGCTGGTCATGGCGTTTGGCCTCGTTGGTTCTGCGGGAAAAGGCGCCGCCGTTGCGGTCGCCTAGCCTGGGCGCGCTGTCGCCCGGGCGCGGATCGCGTCGCCGAAGGCGGCGAACAGACGTCGCGAATAGGGGTTCTCGCGCACGTGCCATTCGGGGTGCCACTGCACCGCCAGGGCAAAGCCCCGCGCGTCGCGCACGCTGACCGCCTCGATGGTGCCGTCGTCGGCCACCGCCTCGACTGCGAGCCGGTCCGCGACGCGATCGATCGCCTGGGCGTGCAGCGAGTTGACCTCGATCCGCCCGGCCCCGTCGAACAGGGCCTCCAGCCGGCCGCCCGGGGTGAGCTGCACCTCGTGGGCCAGGCCATAGCGCTCGCGCGTGGGCTTGGTCTTGTCCGAGCGATGGTCCATTCGGCCGGGCAGCTCGTGGACATGCTGGTGCAGCGAGCCGCCGAGCGCCACGTTCAGCTCCTGTAGGCCGCGGCAGATGCACAAGAGGGGGATGCCTCGGGCAAGGGCGCGGCGGATCAGCGGCAGGGTGGTGGCGTCGCGGGCCGGATCGGCCTCGTTGTCGGCGCGCGCCGCCGGGCCGCCATAGTGGGTGGGCTCGACGTTGGACGGGCTGCCGGTGAGCATGACCCCATCCAGCCGGTCCAGGAGGGCATCGGGGTCAAGCTGCCGGCCGATGGCCGGGATCAGGACCGGGATGGCGCCGGTGCCGAGGACCACGGCCTCGACATACTTCTCGCCGACGCTGTGGAAATGGAACTCGTCCCGCGGCTTCAGGCAGGAGGTCACGCCGACGAGGGCGGACGGAACATCGATGCTCATGATGAAGGCTCTATAGCCCGGTCGGGGGATGCAGAACAAGCCGCGGCACGGACGCGGCGGCTTGCGGCAGAACGCAGAAGAGGGGGCCTGAGCCCCCTCTTCAAAACCGGTCGACGCGGCAACTCCGCTGCCCAGATCGCCCCGCCGCCGTTCAGGTCAGGCCGCCTGGCTGCCGGCAGCGCCCTCGATGACCCGCGGCCGTGCCTGGCCGCCGATCTCGATCTTGCGCGGCTTCATCGCCTCCGGCACCTCGCGTGCCAGCTCGACGTCGAGCAGGCCGTTGCGGAGGTTGGCACCGACCACCTTAACGTGGTCTGCCAGCTGGAAGCGGTGCTCGAAGGAGCGCTGGGCGATCCCGCGATGCAGGTACTCGACGCCGTTCTCGGGCTCGCTGATCCGGCCCTTGACCGTCAGCACCCCGCCCTGGGCGGTGATGTCGAGGTCACCCTCGCCGAAACCGGCCACAGCCATCGAGATCCGATACTTGTCCTGGCCGAGCTTGGCGATGTTGTAGGGCGGATAGGAGACGTCGCGGCCCGCCTCGCGGAACGCGGTCTCGAACAGCTTGTCGAGATGGTCGAAGCCAACGGTCGACCGGAAGAGAGGGGAAAGATCAAGACTACGCATCACAAGTCCTCCACTTGAGCGACTAGGTCGATTGCCCGTCCTTGGACCGGGCGCTACAAGGTGGCTGCCGTATCTGTTGCGGATCCCGACAGCTCCCTGCATGCCGATTATTTGGTGACCGCTCCGGGGGCTGCAAGAGGGGGTCGGTGCGGATTTTTTCGCGGCGGTACGGCACGGCGCGGGCGGGGCCGAGGCATGGATCTGGACCAGCTGCTGATGCTGAAGACGACGCTCCTGGTGGCGGCGCTGGCAGTCTTCGGGACGTGGGAACGGCTGCAACCGGCGACGCCCAGCCCCCTGCTGCTGCGGCTGGGCCAGCGGACCGTGGCGGCATGGCGGCGCCTCGGCCGCAACCTCGGCCTCGCCGGCCTGAACGCGCTGCTGTCGCCGTTCCTGGTGCTGCCGGTCACGATCTGGGCCGACGGCTTCACGACCGGGCTGCGCCCGGCCATCTGGGGCGGCTGGTCGGGCCTGGCGCTTGATCTGCTGCTGCTCGACCTGTGGCTCTACTGGTGGCACCGGGCCAACCACGAGCTGCCGCTGCTGTGGCGGTTCCACGCCGTGCACCATCTGGACGAGACGCTGGATACGACCTCGGCGCTGCGCTTCCATGTCGGCGAGGTGGCGCTGTCGGCCGGGGCGCGCGCCTGCCTCATCGTGGTGCTCGACCTCCCGCTGACCTCGGTGGTCCTGTTCGAGGGCCTGGTGCTGGCCTGCACCGTCTTCCACCATTCCGACGCCCGGCTGCCGGCACCGCTGGAGCGCGCGCTGAGCCGGGTCGTCGTGACCCCGTCGATCCACTGGGTCCATCATCACGCCCTGCGGGCCGACACCGACAGCAACTACAGCACCGTGCTCAGCTGCTGGGACCGCCTGTTCCGCTCGCGCGGCCGCGGGCGGCGCATCGCCGGCATGCCGATCGGCGTCGAGGGGACGCCCGACCGGCCGCTCCTGCCGCTGCTCGCCGCTCCCTTCGGCCGTCAGGCCGGGACGAACGCGGCGCCGCGGTCGGCGCGCCAGTAGATGATGCCCAGGAACACGGCCCGCAGGGCGAGGAAGATCGAGAGTGCCAGCCAGAGGCCGTGATTGCCGAGCCAGGGCACCAGGAGCCAGGCGAGCAGGCCGAACGAGACCAGCGCCATGGCCATGGCGCTGGTCTCGTTCGGCCTGC
>JAPJRA010000405.1 GCA_030824835.1 Geminicoccaceae bacterium
ACCACCCATGCCGACACCATCAACCCCGACCTGCTGGCCTTCATCCAGGCCTGAGTGCCACGCCGCCCGCGCCCCGCAGGGGCCGGGCGCTTGAGGGCTTGCCTTGGGAACCGGGCTGGTTTGAGATACCGCCGGTGATGCGGTCACCGCACGTCTGGCAACAATGCGCAATCGGCCTCCCGGCGGCACCTGCCGGCCGGGTCGTGCCCTGCACGATGGATACCGAACGGGTCGAGCATGGAGCCAAGTCCACTATCGGTTGATTCACCACCGGTCGTCGCGGGGTTGACGCGCGCCGCCATCTTTCTCGTCGTCACGGTGAATGCCGGATCGGACAACGAGGCCGTGGTGCGCACCCTCTGCGGTGATCTTGCCAGCCTGGTGCGGGCGGTGGGATTTCGCGACCTCGAGGGCCGGCTGTCCTGCGTGATGGGCCTGGGCTCCGAGGCATGGGATCGGCTGTTTCGGACGCCCAAGCCAAGGGATCTGCATCCGTTCCGCGAGATCCGCGGCCGGCATCACGCCGTGGCGACCCCCGGCGATGTGCTGTTTCACATCCGCGCCGTGCGCATGGATCTCTGTTTCGAGCTGGCGGCGCAGATCATGGCGCGGCTGGGTTCGGCCGTCACCACGGCCGACGAGGTGCACGGCTTCCGCTATTTCGACCAGCGCGATCTGCTCGGATTCGTCGACGGGACGGAGAATCCGGCGGGTCGGGCCGCAGCCGACGCCACCATCATCGGCGAGGAGGATGCCACCTTCGCCGGCGGAAGCTATGTGATCGTGCAGAAGTATCTGCACGATCTGGCAGGATGGAACGCGCTGCCCGTGGAGGCGCAGGAGCGGATCATCGGCCGGACCAAGCTCACCGACATCGAGCTCGACGACGCCGTCAAGCCGTCCCACGCCCACAATGCCCTGACCTCGATCGTCGAGGACGGAGAGGAGCAGGAGATCCTGCGGGACAACATGCCCTTCGGCAACGCCGGCAAGGGTGAGTTCGGCACTTATTTCATCGGCTATGCCCGTTCCCCGCGGCGGATCGAGCGGATGCTCGAGAACATGTTCGTCGGCCGGCCGGCCGGCAACTATGATCGGCTCCTCGACTTCAGCCGTGCGGTAACCGGCACGCTCTTCTTCGTGCCGTCGACGACGTTCCTGGAGAACGTCACGGCCGAGGAAGCTGCCCCACCGGCTGCCGCCGCGCCGCAGCCCGAGGCGGCGGACAAGCCCAAACCACGATCGTCCCCGGCCGACGGCTCTCTGGGCATCGGTTCGCTGAAGGAAGAGACGTGAGATGAACAATCTTCATCGGGAGCTGGCCCCGATCTCCGATGCGGCCTGGGCGCAGATCGAGGAGGAGGCCTCCCGCACCCTCAAGCGCCATCTGGCCGCGCGACGGGTCGTGGACGTGGTCGGCCCCAAGGGCGTCGACTTCGCGGCGGTGGGCACCGGCCATCTCGTGCCGGTCGCCGCCCCCGGCGAGGGGATCCAGGCGGTGCAGCGCGAGGTGAAGGCGCTGGTCGAGCTGCGTGTGCCGTTCGAGCTCTCCCGTCAAGCGATCGACGATGTCGAGCGGGGTGCCCTGGATTCGGATTGGGATCCCCTGAAGGCGGCGGCCCGTCTGCTGGCCTTTGCCGAGGATCGCGCCGTCTTCGATGGCTATGCTGCAGCGGGGATCGGCGGCATCCGCCCGGGCAGCAGCAACACGGCCCTGACCTTGCCCATGAACGTCGCGGGCTATTCCGGTGCCGTGGCGCAGGCAGTCAGCCAGCTGCGTCTCGCCGGCGTCGATGGCCCCTACGCCCTGGTGCTCGGCGCCGCTGCCTATGCCGCCGCCAGCGGCGGCAGCGACGAGGGCTATCCAGAGATCCACCATCTCGAACGTCTGGTGGACGGAGGCATCATCTGGGCGCCCGCGATCGATGGCGGCGTCGTTCTCACCACCCGTGGCGGCGATTTCGAGCTCGACATCGGTCAGGATATCTCGATCGGCTACACGAGCCATTCGGTCTCGACCGTCGAGCTCTATTTCCAGGAGACGTTCATGTTCCGGCTGCTGACCCCCGAGGCCTCGGTGGCACTCGCGAGTCCCGCGAAGTAGGAAGGGGCGAGCGCCGGGAATACGAAGCACCGGCGCCTGGTCGACGCGGCACCGCCCCCTGACGGTTGCTGTCGACGTCCTCCGTCCACGGCATGGACAGCCGCCTCGGGTGCCACCGCGACGCTGCCGTCGGCGATCCGCGCAGCGTAACCGATCGAATAGGCGTTACCTGAACTCGCCCCAAGCTGCAGCTGGTTACATGCCGGTGTGGCTTTGCGACCGTTGACGCTGAGGTTGTGCTCTGCTCCTTCTCGGGCGCCTTAGTTGACGTGCATGGTCGGCCAGTTCCCTGAGTCCGCTCCACGACGCCGGCGAAGCCGGTCGCCGCGAGGCGATCCAATGAATGTCGAGTTGGGGGAACGCGATGGTAGACTCGGTCAACGGGCTTCGTTCGCGGCTGAACGTGGGCAAGCAGCAGCGGGTTGCCGGGCGGGCGCTGGCCTCGGTGCTGCTGCACAGCACGGCCCTGGCCGCCGGCATGCTGGGCCTGCCCGTGCTGGCGCCGCGCTACGGGCGGGTCTACGCCGCCGCCAGCTGCACCCAGTCGCCGACCGGCACGATCGACGCCTCGACGAGCTTCAGCTGCACGGTGTCCAGCGGCACGGTGACGCAACCGCAGATTTTCTACACCGGCTACGGCATCTGGTACAATTCCGCCGACAAGCAGCACATCTCCCAGCCAGGGCTGGCCATCACCGTCGACAGCAGCGCGGACATCCAGGTCACCGGCACCTATTCTACCGGCGGTTCCAACAGTTCCAGAGGCGACTATGTTGCCTCACTGCCGTCGACGACGTTGAGCAATGGGCCGAGCATCCAGCTCTCGTCCGTCTCGGGCGGCCTCCTTGTCTTCAATGTCGGCAACGACACCGAGTCCGCAGGTAACGATGTCTCCGGGGGCGACGGGGCGGCGGTCACGGTCCGCAGCAGTGGCACGATCCGCTCCACAACGGGCTCCCCGACGGCCTCCACGGGCTTCGGCATCGTCGCCTACAGCGCGGGCGGCCACGGCAGCGCCGCCAACACCAAGGATGACACGGCCGGTGACGGCGGAAACGGCGGTGCGGTCTCCGTCGGCGTGTACGGGCAGGTCGTGGCCCAATACGGCCCCGGCGTGTTCGCCGCCTCATACGGCGGTGGTGGTGGTCGGACCGGCAAGCTCGGTCGCGGCGGTGCTGCCGGCAACGTCCAGGTGACGGTCGGTAGCGCCAGCCAGGCAGCGCCAGACATCGCCGCGTTCGGCACAGGCACGTTCGGCGTGGAGGGCCGTGTCTCCGGCAGCGCCGTCGCTGCGATCAGCGACGGCGGCACCGCCTATCGCGACGATGGCGGCAATGCCGGCAATGCCAAGATCACCATCACCAACGGCCAGAGCACCGCCATCCAGAGCAGTGGCGGCAATGCGCCGGCTCTGCTCGCCCTGAGCTATGGCGGCCGTGGCAACGCGGAAGGCTATTCCGGCGGCACGGCCGGAACGGCCGGCGTCTACGTGTCGGGCAGCGGCACGATCACGACCACGGGCGGCCGATCGCCGGGGATCGTGGTGCAGAGCCTGGGCGGCCTCGGCCAGAGCAAGGAGGTCAACAATTCCAAGGAGACCGCGGCCAATGGCGGCGCCGCCGGCGAGGCGGTCGTGCAGAACAGCTTCGCCATCACCACCAGCGGCGCCCAGGCGCACGGGATCATCGCCCAGTCCGCCGGCGCCGGCGGTGGCATCTACGCCTACACCGGCACGGGCACGCTGGGCTGGGGCGACCAGAACACCGGCTCCTACGGCGGCAACGCGGTCAGCGTCACCAACTCCGGCGCGATCAGGACGATCTCGGCCGATGCGAACGGCATCGTCGCCCAGTCGATCGGCGGCGGCGGCGGCCATCTCGATATCCAGAGCAGCACCGGCAGCGCCGTGATCGGCGGCAGTGCCGGCAGTGTCGCCGGCAATGAGGTCACGGTCAGCAACAGCGGCAGTATCGCCACGTCCGGCGACAGCTACACGTCGAGCAGCGGTGAGACGGAATCCGGCGGCGGCATCGGGATCCTGGCCCAGTCGATCGGCGGCGGCGGCGGCAGCATGGCCGGTGGCGGCAGCGGCAGCAAGCTCGGCGGCAATGGCACCGGCTCGACCGGCGGCAGCGTCACGGTCACCAACAGCGGTGCCATCTCGACCGCAGGGGAGGATGCGCATGGCATCCTGGCGCAGTCGATCGGCGGCGGCGGCGGCCAGGGGCGCAACAGCAAAGGCCTGTTCGTCGCCGTCGGCGGCACCGGCGGCACCGGCGGCACCGGCGGCACGGCCACGGTCACCAGCACGGCCGCGATCGCCGTCAGCGGCGACTACGCCAACGGGATCATGGTGCAGTCGGTCGGCGGCGGCGGCGGTACCGGCGGCAAGGCCACGGCGATCGGCCTTTGGGGCATCGGCGTAGCCGTCGCCCATGGCGGCTCGGGTGGTGCCGGCGGCGCCGCGGGCGACGCCTACGCATACACCGCGGCCAGGCGCGACACCGACCCGACCACGACCGGCAGCTCGATCGTCATCCGGGGTACCAAC
>JAPJRA010000406.1 GCA_030824835.1 Geminicoccaceae bacterium
TCCTTGGGCGGATATGGCGGGTAGGGCGGCTTGTGTGGCGGCGGCGGAGGTGGTGGCGGATACGGTGGATAGCCGCCATCGGCGGCGTAGGGACCGTGGTGATAGTCCTCTTCCTTGTAAAGCCATGCCGGCGCCTTGAAGTCGGCCTTTTTAACATACAGGACGAACTTCCAATAGCTGTCGAAAATGTTACCCGAGATGTTCCCTTCGACGAAACAACGTCCGTAAGGCCAACATTTCAGGTTATAAATATAAATGAAACCATCTTTAAATTTCAGGCCGAATTTTTTATCGTAATATTTAATAATGGCAGCATCACCTGTGACATCCTTCAGAAAAAGCCTTCCATAGTCATCTTTTTCTTTGGCGCCAGCCGACGATGAAGTGATCGAGGTAATGCCCATTACCATGGCCATGGTGGCCAGCGAGGTCGCTGCCAAAGCCAAACTCCGACGTAGCATGGGTATCTCCCTTCCGTTTCCGCAGCAGATTACGATTGCTACCATTTAATGGTCTACAAATAAGTTCGGTGACGATCAAGAGAAAATTTATCTGAAATGACTTTTGATCGCTACCTGCATTTCTACAACACTTCATTCATTATACTGTTGATCTAAATATTGCGCTTATACACCTTCTGGATACAGCCCGAATGGCTTGCAGCTTACCAAGCCGGCGCGACCTAACGCGTAAGGCGACTTCTGGCGACGCCTCCCTCATGCAGTGGCGCCCTCGTGCGGCGCTCGGCCGGCACGAGCCACCGGGGCGAAATCACACAAACCTTCACGGCCGTCATGTACGGGCTCTCCACCGAGAACCTGCCCATCGTCTCGACACAGACCAGGCCGCCGAGTTCGGGGCGCCCTCAGGTTGCGTTGAGCGCCAGCCGGATGACGATATTGACGTGCGCCGCGTCGTCGACGCCGATGGGCAGCGACGAGTTGGCCAGCTGGGTCAGTTCAGGCCGCTCACCGCTGGTTCCATGTCCATAGCAACCGAAGGCCGCCCACACCGAAGAACACGGCCAGGGGTCCTTCGATCCAGCGTCGCGCCTTGCGGTAGGCGCGGGCCATGGCGGGCGTCGAGAAGAGCAGGGCATAGTCGCCGAGATGAATCCCGAGCGACGCCATGAAGCCGGCCGCCCGTCCGCCCGCCAAGGCACGGGCGGCGGCATAGAGCATGGCTGGACCTGGAACGAACACGAAGATCGCCGTGGTGACGCTGAACGTCAGCAGCAGGTCGAGCGAGGGCATCGCGACCTCACGCCGGAATGAGCGTGGCGGCGAGGCGATCCGATGCCCGGTCGCTCGCGGCCAGGCCGGCCGCCACCCCGGACCGGTCGGCCTCGTTGCGGTTCTGGCTCATCTTGCGCTTGCCCTCGAGGCGGGTGATCGGCAGGCGCAGCCCGACGATGCCGCGTAGCTGGGAGCGGATGAACGGCTCCGGCGCATCGGCAACCGCCCAGGGCTCCGCACGCGATCGCTCATGGAGATTGGTCAGCCGGCTCACCACCTCGAGCAGCCGGTCCGCATCCTCGAAGAACTCGACCGGGCCATAGGCGTGCACGGCAACGTAGTTCCAGGTCGGCACCACCTTCCCGGTCGCTCGCTTGGTCGCATACCACGAGGGTGTCACGTAGGCGTCCGGCCCCATGAACAGGGCCATGGCCTCGCCCACCGGGGTGGTCTGCCATTGCGGATTGGCGCGGGCGAGGTGCCCATAGAGTACGCCGTGCGCGCCCTCCGCTGCGTCCAGGTACAGCGGCAAGGGCGTCGCCATGAGCCCCTCCGCCGTGGCGGTGACGAAGTTCGACAGCCGAGCTGCGCGCATCGCCGCATGCACGGCGGCAACATCGTCCTCGGCGAAGGCGGGCGGTACATACATGGCGTGTCTCCTTGCTACCGTCGGGAAGTGCACGCAAACTGGCCCACGCGACAGGGCCAGTCTCGAGGTAAGCAAGTGGGCCAGTTGGCAGGATGACGCTGGCCTCGGTCACCGGCCGGATCTGTGAGGCGATCAAGGGCCGGATCGCCGCCGGTCTGTACGGGCCGGGTGCCCGCCTGCCGTCCACCCGTGCCTTGGCCATCGAATGGGGCGTGTCGCGCACGACGGTGACGGCCGCCTATGAGCAGCTCCTGGCCGAGGGCTACCTCGAAACCCGCCGGGGCGCCCGAGCGCAGGTCGCGTCCGGCCTGCGCCAGATGGAGGCGGCAGCGGCGCAGCGCGTGCCTGCGCCGCAGACGATCCGGCTGTCCGGCTACGGGCAGCGGATCGCCGGCCTGCCGTTGCCGCCCGGCCCCGGCCAGGAGCGGCTGATCGCGGACTTCCGCTACGGCGACCTGTCCGGAGCGGATTTCCCGACCCTCGTCTGGAAGCGTGCGCTGACCGCTGCCCTGCTCCGCCGCCCCGAACGGCTCCGCTACGGCGACCCATGCGGCTCGCCGGAGCTGCGCGCGGCGCTGCAGGCCTATCTCTGGCGCGCCAGGGGGCTGCGCTGCGAGGCGGACCAAATCGTCGTGGTGAACGGATCGCAGCAGGGCCTCGACCTTGTCGCCCGTCTGCTGCTCGACCCGGGCGACCGGGCGGTGATCGAGGATCCCTGCTACCTGCTGGCACGCCAGACCTTCCTGGCCGCCGGGGCCACGCTGATCCCCTGCGCGGTGGACCGGGAGGGCATGCAGACCGACCGACTCGCCGGGATCGCGGATGCGCGCCTCGTCTTCGTGACACCGTCGCACCAGTTCCCGATGGGCAGCGTCATGTCGATCGGCCGCCGGCAGGCGCTACTGGCCTGGGCCGGCCGGACGGGCACCTTTGTCATCGAGGACGACTACGACAGCGAATACCGCTTCGACACCGCTCCGATCGAGCCTTTGCAGACGCTCGGCGGTAGCGGGAACGTCATCTATGTCGGCACGGTCTCGAAAACGCTCTCGCCCCTGCTGCGCCTCGGCTATCTCGTCGTCCCAGCGACGATCGGCGAGGCCTTCGCCACGGCCAAGCGCCTGGCCGACCGCCATGCGCCGGCGCCCGAGCAGGAAGCCCTGGCCACCCTCATCACCAGCGGTGCCTATGAGCGCCATGTCCGACGGGTCCGGCGCCGTAATGGCGCCAGGCGAGCAGCACTCCTGGCTGCACTTTCGAACACGCTGGGCGACCGGGTCACCGTCGTCGGCGCCGATGCCGGCCTGCACGTGGTCGTCTGGTTCAACGACCTCCCGCGGGCACAGGAGCCGGAGCTGATCACCAGGGCGCACGCGGCCGGTCTCGGGCTCTATGCGATTACACCGTTGTTTGCTTCCGCGGACGGGGCGGGCCGTCCGGACTGCGCGGGCCTCGTCATGGGCTATGCCAGCCTCGACGAGCGCGACATCGAGCGCGGCATCGGTCGGCTGGCTATGGTGCTCGATGCCCTGTCGGCAAGAACGGGATCGTAGGGTCCAACCCGCCGTGCTGATACCGATGACAAGACAGCCAGCCCGGGTGCCGGCCACTTGGCAGCCTGCCGCTGCGATGCGATCTTCACATCGGGCGCACGCAAGCGCCAGGGACGCCGCCATGATCTTCAGCAAGCTGATGGGCCAGTTCGTCGACGTCATCCAGTGGACGGACGATTCGCCCGATACCATGGTCTGGCGGTTCGAGCGGCAGGGCAACGAGATCAAGTACGGGGCCAAGCTCACCGTCCGCGAAGGCCAGATGGCGGTCTTCGTCAACGAGGGCGAGATCGCCGACACGTTCACGCCCGGCATGTACGAGCTCTTCACCAGGAACCTGCCGATCCTGTCCACGCTGCAGGCCTGGCCACACGGCTTCGAGAGCCCGTTCAAGGCCGAGGTCTACTTCTGCAGCGCTCGCATCTTCACCGACCTGAAATGGGGTACGAAGAACCCGGTGATCGCCCGCGATCCCGAGTTCGGGCCGGTCCGGCTGCGCGCGTTCGGCACCTATGCCATCCGCATCAAGGACCCGTCCGTGTTCCTGCGCGAGGTCGTGGGCACCGACGGGCATTTCACTGTCGACGAGATCAGCGACCAGCTGCGCAACATCATCGTCGCACGCTTCGGCACGATCGTCGCGGGCTCGGGCATCCCGGTGCTCGACCTCGCCGCCAACTACGACCAGCTTGGGCAGTTCGTCCTGGGCCGGATCGCCCCCGAGTTCGCCAATTACGGCCTCGAGCTCGCCACCATCCTGGTCGAGAACGTGTCGATGCCGCCTGAGGTCGAGCAGGCGCTGGACCGGCGCACGTCGATGGGCGTGGTGGGCGATCTCGGCAAGTACGCCCAGTTCCAGGCGGCCGAGGCGATGCGGGCCGCGGCCAGCAACCCGGGTGCGGCCGGCCAGGCGATCGGGATGATGGTGGGCATGGGCGTCGGCCAGCAGGCGAGCCCGTGGGGGCCGCGCCCGAGCGAGCCGGCCCCGGCCGCAGCAGCGGCCCCTCCACCGCTGCCGACCGCGGGGCCGGCCTACCATGTGGCGGTGGACGGCAAGCCGGCCGGGCCGTTCGGTGCCGAGCAGCTGCGCCAGCAGGCGGCCGACGGCACCCTGACCCGCGGCTCGCTGGTCTGGGCCCAGGGCATGGCCGGCTGGCAACCGGCAGGCGAGGTCGCTGATCTGGCGGCCTTGTTCGC
>JAPJRA010000407.1 GCA_030824835.1 Geminicoccaceae bacterium
GCACGCCGATGCCCAAGCTGATGCCGGCCGCCAGCGCTAGAGGCGACCGTGCCGCCGGGCCGACCAATTGCCGAGGTGATTCAGGCCGGGCGGCCGATGTCATTTGTTTCCTCTGCTGTCGCGATGCTCATTTGTCGCTTGACGCCCCGATGCACAACCGCCAACCGTCAGGGTGTTCGCGGAACTCAGCTCGTCGCATGTTGCCACTGCATCGCGAGGGTGCCACGTGTTATCCATGCAGCGGCCATGGGCCGAGACATGGTTGATTCCGCCGTGTAGATGTCGAGTCGCGTTGCCCGCCAGCCGAGGCTGCTTTATGCCTGCACTGGTCAGGTGCGTCGCAAAGGAGCCCCGCCACTCGTATGCGCATCCTTATCGTCAACTACGAGTACCCGCCGCTGGGTGGGGGTGGTGGCGTCGCTACCCGTGACATCGCGGTGGAGCTTGCCAAGCGGCACGAGGTTGACGTTCTGACATCCATGGGGCCTGGCCTGGCGCCTGAAGAGCTGTGCGACGGCGTGAATATTTTTCGTGCGCCGGTGCTCGGGCGTACGAAGCGCTCGACCGCATCGATCCTGTCGATGGTCTCGTTTTGGCCGATCGGGATCCGGCATGGCCGGCAGGTCACGACGGGACGCAGCTACGATGTGGTGAACAGCTGGTTCGCGGTTCCCAGCGGGCCGACCGGCATACATCTGGCGCGGCATCTGGGCAGCCCGCACGTGCTGACCATGGCCGGCGGCGATATTTACGACCCGTCCAAGTGGTACACGCCCGACAAGAACCCGCTGCTGGGTGCTGCTGTGCGTCGGGTGCTGGCAGCATCGGACGCCCATGTGGCCGTGTCCACGGATCTGGCGCGCCGCGCCAAGTCGATCTACGGCTTCGATGGGCCGATCGACGTGATCTCGTTGGGCGCCGCGGCGCCGCAGTTCGCGCCGGCGTCACGTGATGCATTGGGTCTGAGATCCGACATCATCTACGTCGTGGCCGTCGGCCGTCTGGTTCGCCGGAAGAACCTCGCGCACCTGATCGGGGCGCTGGGGCGCCTGGGGCGTGACGACGTGCACCTGCTGATTGTCGGCGATGGGCCTGAGCAGGCCACGCTCGCAGCGCAGGCGCAGGGCCTCGGTTTGAGCGAGAAGGTGCAGTTTCGCGGTTACGTGCCCGAGGAAACCAAGTTCCAGCTGCTGGCGGCCGCCGACGTGTTCGCGCTGCCTTCCATGCACGAGGCGTTCGGGCTGGTCTACCTCGAGGCCATGCACTGCGGCCTGCCCGTGATCGCGGCCCGCCCCGGCGGCCAGGAAGACTATCTCGACGATGGCCGGACCGGTTTCCTGGTGCCCGTCGACGATCCGGGCGAGCTGTTGGCGGCGCTGAGCCGGCTGGTGAACGACGCTGCTCTGCGGGCCACGATCAGCGCCCACAACCGGGTGGTCGCGCAGCGTTTCACCACGGTCGCCACGGCCGCCGAGTATGAGCGCCTGTTCCAGCGATTGACGCAGGCGGTGCCGGCGCGGGTGTGCGCCACCGCTTGAGTGCCAGGGGCCCGGGCTTCTACCGACCATGGAGCAGCGCAGCCGCCATCCCCTGAGCTCGCGGCTCCGTCGTGCCGAGCCGCGCCGACGACCCCCAAGAGGAGCGTGCCATGACCGCCTATGACGATGTCCAGACCATGGCGCCCGTAGCGTCGACCACGGTCGAGCGCCCCGCTCCGCGGCCACGACGTCGCCTGACGGCGCGCCTCGAGCCCTTCGACTCCTACTGGCAGGCGCCGGCGGATGTCGACAAGGGCTATGCCAAGTTCGCCGCCTACTACCGCACGAACTATCTGCCGCATTTGCCGGCGGATCGGAGCTGCCGGATCCTGGTGCTGAGCTGCGGCCCCGGTTATCTCGTGTCCCTGCTGCAGCAGGCCGGCTATACGAACGTCTTCGGCGTCGATTCCGATCCAGAGAAAATTGCCCATGCCCGCCGCCGGTCCCTGCCGTGCGACACGGCCGAAGCATTTCCGTTTCTCGAGGACAATCACGAGCCGTTTGACGTGATCATTCCCGAGCAGGAGCTCAACCACCTGACGCTGGAGGAGCAGCTCGAATTCCTGGGGCTATGCCGGCTGAATCTGAAGCCAGGCGGCTTGCTCGTGGTATATGGCCTGAACGGCGCCAATCCGCTGGTCGGCTCGGAGAATCTCGCGCACAATATCGATCATTTCAACACCTTCACGGACTACAGCCTGACGCAGGTGCTGAAGCTCGGCGGCTTTGTCGATATCAAGATCATGCCGCTCAAATTGTATGTCTTCTGGTCCAACCCGCTCAATTATGTCGGGCTCGCCGCAACCACCGTGCTTGAGCTGTTCTTCCGCGTGTGCTTCGTGCTGTACGGCAAGGACGTCAAGGTCCTGACCAAGAAGCTTGCCGCCGTGTGCCGCAACCCGGGCTGAATCAGCTGTCGAGCACAATCCCCGCGCCCACGTGGTCGATGCGGCGGGATCTGCCCGCGCTCGAGCGCACCGAGTTCGACCTCGTCGTCATCGGCGCGGGCATGTTCGGGGCTGCGGCCGCGCTCGACGCGGCCCAGCGTGGCCTGACCGTGGCCCTGCTCGATCGCGCCGATTTCGCCGGAGCCACCTCCGCGCATTCGTTCAAGATGATCCATGGCGGCATACGCTACCTGCAGCACGCCGACGTGAAGCGTGTCCGCCATTCGGCCAGGGCCCGAGCGACCTTCCTCCGAGTCGCTCCACACCTCGTCCATCCGCTGCCGATCGTCGTTCCCACCTATGGCCAGGGCATGAAGGGCAAGCCGGTGCTGCGGGTCGGCATGGGTGCCTACGACGTGCTGACGGCCGACAGGAACCGTGGAATCGCCGACCCGACCCGACGCATTCCTAACGGCCGGACCGTCGGCCGCGAAGAGATCCTACGGCTCTATCCGGGCCTGGATCCCGTCGGCCTGACCGGCGCCGGCATATTCTGCGACGGACAGATGTATAATCCGCCGCGTCTGGTTCTGGCGTTCGTGCAGAGTGCGGCCGCGGCCGGCGCCGTGTGCGCCAACCATGTCGAGGTCACTGGGCTGATCGAGCGCGCCGGCCAAGTGCAGGGCGTGTTCGTGCGCGATGTCGCCACTGGCGACCGGCTGTCGGTCCGCAGCCGGTTCGTGCTCAATGCCGCCGGCCCCTATGCCGAGGGGATCCTGACTGGCAGCCTCGGCCGCGGGCTCACACCCCCGACCCCGTTTTCGCGCGACGCCTACTTCATCATCCGCCGACCGCTGATCCAGGGCGACCAGGCACTGACCGTGCCTTCGGTGACCAGTGACCCCGATGCGATCCTCAGCCGCGGCGGCCGCCATCTGTTCATGGCGCCGTGGCATGGGGCGACACTGGTCGGTGTCTGGCACAAGGTCTATCTGGGCGACCCGGACGCATACGAGGTCAGCGACGCTGAGCTCGAGGCCTGGACCGGCGAGATCAACCAGGCCTATCGTGGCCTGGACCTGACCCCGGACGATGTCGATCTTACCAGCGCCGGACTGATTCCGTTCGGCGAGAACGACCCTAACGCGGCGCACCTCAAGTTTGCGCACCGTTCGAGGCTCGTCGACCACGCTGTGGAGCGCGGCCTCGACGGCCTGCTGACCCTGATCGGGGTCCGCTATACCACGGGCCCGGTCGAGGCGGTTGAGGCGGTGGACCTGGTCTGCAGCCGGCTCGCGCGGACGACGGCGGCTTCGCGGCTCGAGGTCACCCCCGTCCATGGCGGGGCCATCGACGATTTCGAGGCGCTGGTGAGGGATGCCGCGACGGCGGCTGCGGGGGCCGTGGGGCCGCAGAGCCTGCGCGCGCTGGCTCACAATCACGGCACCGCCATGACGGAGCTGCTAGGTATGGTCGGGCAGCAACCCCATCTGGCGCGACCTTTGGGCAATAGCCTCGTTCTTGCGGTCGAGGTCGCTTATGCTGCGCAACACGAGATGGCGCTGACCCTCGCGGATGTGGTATTTCGCCGGACCGACCTCTGTACGACCGGCAATCCCGGTGAAGCGGCGCTGAATGCCGCGGCGCAGGTGATGGCCGAAAGCCTCGGGTGGCCGGAAGCACGGCGGCTTTCGGAACTCGATGATGTCCGCCGCCGACTGCGACGGGCGCGTACCGGACGGGCCTTGCTGGCCGATAGAGTGGTCAAGCACGCTGCCGTTGCCTAGATGCAACGGTCGGGGGCCGGCGCGCAGGGTTGGGTTGATCGCCTGCAGCCTCCCGGTATGCTGCGGTGCCAGAGTGCATTGCCCGCAGGCACTCGGCATGCCACATGCACACTCCAGACCGGTTTAGTGTCGGTCTCGGTTTTTGTCATAAACGCAGCAGATCGCCGAATGTCTGTCCTCACGGTCGGACAGTCATTCCGCGTGTAGCAGGTCGGACCCTATGCGGACACAGACTTACCCTTCGCAGGCCAGCGACGCCGCAGCCGAAAGATCGGTCTTCGGCGAGGACGCGACCGTCGATCTGATGGACGTGCTCGGCATGCTGCGTCGGCGCAAGTGGCTGATCATGCTGGTGACCGCCCTCGGCACGGTCGCCGCGGCGATGCTCGGGATGGTGATCACGCCGACCTACAC
>JAPJRA010000408.1 GCA_030824835.1 Geminicoccaceae bacterium
CCGAAGCCCGTGATGACCATACGGTCACGGGACACGCCCTTGCTCTCGAGATACGCGGCCACGGCTTCGGCACGGCGCTCGGAGAGCTTCAGGTTGTAAGCCTCGGTACCGACATTGTCGGTGAAGCCCCACACCAGGAACTGCGTCGAGGTGTCGGCGATCATCACGTCCGCGATCTTGTCCAGCTCGGGCTTGAACTGATCCTTCAGCACGTACTTGTCGAAGTCGAAGAAGGCATCGGCCTCGAGCGAGACGTTCTCCGGCGCCACCGGCACCACGGCATCGTTGACGATCTTCAGGTTCTTGTAGAACCCGTCACGGCAGTACGCGATGTCCTTGGGCTGGAAGTTCTCGTGCTGCTGCTCGACCCAGCAGTCAAAGAACGACTGTGCATAAGCAGCCGCCTCGGGGGCAGCCGTCCGGCCTTCGTCGGTCAGCGCCGCCTCGAGCTGCGCCCGCGCCTGCGTCAGCTCGTCCACCTTGTCCGCCGGCTGCGGGCCGAAGTCGGTGATCTGTGCCACGGGCGGGGTCTCGCCGCGCGCGGCCATGAGCGCCTTACGCCCATGCGCCATCGCCGACGTGTAGTTCATCATGTCCACCTGCTCGTAGGTGGTGTGTTCCATGTAGCCTTCGTAAAGCGCCTGATGGTAGGCGTCACCTTGCGGCTTGGCTTTGCTGACCTCGTCGTAGCTTCGCTGAGCCTGGAACCCGCCGCAGCCTGCCAGCATGCTTGCGGCGGCGAGCAAACTCATAGTACCGAGCCGGAGTTGCATTGCTGCTCCCTCATATGTTGCGCGGACAACTGATGCGGCCGCTCTAACACCCCACCTGAAACCTGTCGATTAACGAGGCGCCAAGGCATGGACGGTGGCCGTTTTTTCCCAATGACGTGGTAGCCGCGACACGCCACCATCGTTCGGATACAATATCCATCGCCGGCATCCGTGACCATACGACAGATTGCTGGATGTTCACGACGAGCTAAAGTGTGTGCGGTAAGCCGCAGTAAGGATGTGCCGATGAACGCAAGCGAGAGCCTTGGACCCCTGGGCTGGGTGGGGATTTTGCTGCTGGCCCTCGCTGCAGTCTGCGCGATTCTGTTCGGATTCACTTCCGTGTTCTACTTCGCGTTGCTGCTGGTGCCCGTGGTATTCGTGGTGATGTTCGAGCTGTCGGGCGGCATGAAGCCTGGCGGCACCTGAAGCCGACATAGCCGCTCAGTCGCTGATCAGCCCCGGCAGCAGGGTTCGCAACTGGCGCAGCTCGGTACCTGCCAGACCGCTGCTGGGGCCGGTCACGACCTCGCCGCCGAGCACCCGCCGGATGACCGCCAGTGCCGCGGCCGACAGTTCGGCACCGTCCACGCGGTATTGCTCGAAGGCTGCAGTGGTCAGCGGCACCCACTTTCTGGCGATATCCAAGAGCACTTCGGCGTAGGCGCGGATCTCATACTGGGCATGAGCGTCGTTCCGCAGCCGCAGGAAATGCAGCAGGTTGTGCAGATCGACCTTCCAATACCATTGCGTGTAGGTGTTAAGCGGCAGCACCATCCGCGCCAGCTCGCGTGCGATGCCGGGACGCTCGTCGTCGCCCAGCAGCTTCTCGTAGACGGTGAAGCTGCGGCTGCTGATCGCCCCGATCTCGCGCAAGACGGCGGCGGCGGATTCCACACCCAGCACCTCGTCGCGCCCCTGCTTGTTCGTGGCCGACTGTGCGGCGAGGTGTACCGCCGCAGGTGCGGGGGCAGGGATATCGAACAGCTGCTCCTGCACCGGCTCGGGCTTTCGGGCGGTCTTCACCAGCTTGAGCAGGTCCTTGTCGGGGATGTAGAACTCCCGATCGAGGACGGAGTAGCGCGCCGAGTACTCGTTGACGTTGGCGGTCCGGTGGCGGATCCACTGACGGGCGACGAAGATCGGGAGCTTCACGTGCAGCTTGAGCTCGCACATCTCGAACGGGCTCGTGTGCCGGTTGCGCATCAGATAGTTGATCAGCCCACGGTCGCCGCTGACCTGCTTGGTGCCGCGACCATAGGAGACGCGGGCCGCCTGCACGATCGCCGCATCGTCCCCCATATAGTCGATGACACGGATGAAGCCGTGATCCAGCACGGGCAGCGGCTCGTAGAGCAGCGCCTCCAGCGCCGGTACCGTGGCCCGGCGGGTCGGCGTGGTGCTGTCCCGCAAGCTGTCGATCTCGGCCTGTCGTTCCGAGTCCAGTGCCATGCGAAACTCCTCCGGCGGCTCAACTGCAGGCTAGGTACCGGGGCCGATCGGTGGTGTCGAGGGCGGTTGCGCCATCTTGCGGACGGTCTATATATAGGGCGCTGGCTTGCCAGCTATGGCGATAAACGCTGTGCGGAATAGGCGTTGCGGACCCGGGGGCGGAGCCCGGCGCCTCCACCATCTCTCACCCCTCGGGGTGCGTATGGGGGCGACTTAGGATCGACGCGCGTAGTAAAGGTGCAGTTTTTGCCCGGCATGGTACCGCCGATACCGGACCAACATGACAAGTGCCAACGACAACGTTGCACTCCGACAGGCTGTTGCTGCCTAAGCAATAGTCAGGTCGCGGCTCGGGGGGGCGCCGGGCAACAGAAGCCCCCCCACTTCACCGAATGGAATCCGGCGTCGATGCGGCGTTCACGTATAGACTACGGTCGGTTGGTCGAGAGCGCCCTGCGCACGGTGGTCCGGGATGTGCTTCAGCGCCTGGGCAACGAGGGGACGGCACCACCGCACCACTTCTACATCACCTTCCGCACCCGCCATCCGGGTGTGGTGATCCCCGAGTTCCTGCGCGACCGCTACCCGGTCGACATGACCATCGTGCTCCAGCACCAGTACTGGGATCTCGAGGTCGACGAGCAGGGCTTCGGCGTGACCTTGAGCTTCAACGACCAGATGCAGCGTTTGCGCATCCCGTTCAGCGCCATCAAGGTCTTTGCCGACCCGGGCGTGGAGTTCGGGCTGCAGTTCACCCTCGACGACGACGAGGCCGAGACCCCGTCGACGGAGCCGGTGCGACTGTTGGGCGCTGGGGTGCGCGACGTCAGCGAGGACGGGGCGGAGCCGCCGGCGAAGGAGACCTCGGCCGGGGCCGAGATCGTGACGCTGGACCGCTTCCGCAAGAAGTGAGCCCGGTACCGCTGCGACACCGCCTCGGTTGACAGCCAGCTGCCCCCGCGCAATCTCGCCCGGCTATCGTCGGGACGAACGGGGGAGCGGTGTGATGGACAAGCCCAAGGACGTACGGGTGGAATCGGACACGTTTGGTCCGATTGAGGTCGATGCGGCACGTTATTGGGGCGCGCAGACGCAGCGCTCGCTGCAGAATTTCAAGATCGGGACCGAGCGGATGCCGGTCCCGCTGGTGCGTGCCTTGGGCATCGTCAAGCTGGCCGCGGCTCGGGTCAACGGACGGCTCGGGGAGCTCGACGGCAAGCTTGCCGAGGCCGTGGGCCGTGCCGCCCAGGAGGTGATGGAGGGCAAGCTCAACGACGAGTTCCCCCTCGTGGTCTGGCAGACCGGATCCGGCACCCAGACCAACATGAACGCCAACGAGGTGATCGCGAGCCGGGCCAACGAGTTCCTGGGCGGCCAGCGCGGTGGCAAGGCTCCGGTTCACCCCAACGACCACGTCAACCGCGGCCAGTCCTCCAACGACACCTTCCCGACCGCCATGCACATCGCTGCCGGCGAGCAGGCTGTGCGTCTGCTGCTGCCGGCACTCGAGCATCTGCACGCGGCGTTGACGGCGAAGAGCCAATCTTTCCAGGATGTGATCAAGATCGGCCGCACCCATCTGCAGGATGCGACGCCGCTGACGCTAGGCCAGGAATTCTCGGGATACGCGACGCAGGTCGCCTACGGCATCGAGCGGGTCAAGGCGGCGCTGCCGCGGGTCTACTATCTGGCCCAGGGTGGCACCGCTGTCGGTACCGGGCTGAACGCCAAGAAGGGCTTCGCCGAGGCATTCGCGGCCGAGGTCGCGTCGATCACCGGGCTGCCGTTCGTCACCGCTCCGAACAAGTTCGAGGCCCTGGCCGCCCATGACGCCATGGTCGAGCTGCATGGGGCGCTCAACGTCCTGGCGGCCAGCCTGATGAAGATCGCCAACGACGTCCGTCTGCTGGGCTCAGGCCCGCGCTGCGGCTTCGGTGAGCTGAAGCTGCCGGAGAACGAGCCCGGCAGCTCGATCATGCCGGGCAAGGTCAACCCGACCCAGTCGGAGGCGCTGACCATGGTCTGCTGTCAGGTCATGGGCAACAACGTGGCGCTCACCGTCGGTGCCAGCAACGGCCATTTCGAGCTCAACGTCTTCAAGCCGGTGATCATCAACAACCTGCTGCAGTCGATCCGCCTGATCGCCGACGGCGCGCGCAGCTTCACCGACAATTGTGTGGTCGGCATCGAGGCCGATCGCGATCGCATCACCCGGCTACTCAACGAGAGCCTGATGCTGGTGACCGCGCTCAATCCCAAGATAGGCTACGATAACGCCGCCAAGGTGGCGAAGAAGGCCCACAAGGAAGGCACGACCCTGCTGCAGGCGGTCCTGGCACTGGGGCTGCTGACGGAAGAGGAGTTCGTCGAGGCGGTCCGGCCCGAGCA
>JAPJRA010000409.1 GCA_030824835.1 Geminicoccaceae bacterium
AGCCATATCCGCATCGAGATCCTGCATCAGCGCTGGTCGGAGCGTACCAGAGCCTGGATCGAGATCCTGGGCTGCCTCGCCTTCCTGCTGCCCTGGCTGCTGCTGGTCTTCTGGACCAGCCTGCCGTTCGTGCGCCTGTCCTGGCTGGTCCGCGAGCCGTCCGCGCAGCCGGGCGGCCTGCCGGCGCTCTATCTGGTGAAGTCGGTCATTCCGGCGTTCGCCGTGCTGATGCTGGTCCAGACCCTGGCCGTGATCGGGCGCAAGCTCCTGTTCCTCGCCGGCCGCGCCGACCTCCTACCGCCTGCCGCCGGGCCGGCCGCATGATCGACGCCACCGGCGAGCTCCTGGCGCTGGGCCTGTTCGTCGGCATCTGCGCGGCACTGATGCTGGGCTTCCCGGTGGCGTTCACGCTGGCTGGCCTGTCCCTCCTGGTGGCGGGCCTGGGCCACCTGCTCGGTCATTTCGATCTCGTCTTCTTCCTGAGCCTGGCGCCGCGCTATTTCGGGGTGATGCTCAACGAGACGCTGGTGGCGGTGCCTTTGTTCATCTTCATGGGCTTCGTGCTCGAGCGCTCGAAGATCGCCGAGGACCTGCTGCGCACGCTGGGCGTGCTGTTCGGTGGCCGGCCCGGTGGGCTGGGCTATGCCGTGATCGTGGTCGGCGCCATCCTCGCCGCCTCGACCGGCGTGGTCGGCGCCGTCGTCATCACCATGAGCCTGAT
Organism: Geminicoccaceae bacterium; assembly: GCA_030824835.1. Classification (GTDB taxonomy): domain Bacteria; phylum Pseudomonadota; class Alphaproteobacteria; order Geminicoccales; family Geminicoccaceae; genus Benzoatithermus. The sequence goes on from JAPJRA010000409.1 coordinate 722, forward strand.
CAGCCTGCCGACCATGCTGCGCGCCGGCTACGACCCCAGACTGGCCACCGGCGTCATCGGCGCCTCGGCGACGCTGGCCCAGATCATCCCGCCCTCGACCGTCCTGATCTTCGTGGCCGACCTGCTGCAGGGCGTGAACCAGACGGCCCAGCTCCGCCTGGGCAACCTCGCCCCCGACCCGGTCTCGGTCGGCGACCTGTTCGCCGGCGCGTTCCTGCCGGGCCTGCTGCTGGTGGTCATGTTCCTGCTCTGGGTGGCGGTGCGCGCCTGGCGCGATCCGTCGAGCTGCCCGCCCCTGGTGGTGCCGGACGCCGAGCGCCTGGCGCTGCGCCGCGGCGTCGTCGTGGTCCTGCTCGCCCCTGCCCTGCTGATCGTGAGCGTGCTGGGCTCGATCCTGACCGGCCTCGCCACCGCCACGGAATCGGCCTCGCTCGGCGCCCTCGGTGCCGTCCTGTTCACGGCCCTGCGTGGCCGCCTCAGCTTCGCTCTCGTGCGCGAGGCCTGTCTGCGCACGGCGCTCACCTCGTCGATGATCTTCACCATCCTGCTCGCCCCTGCCCTGCTGATCGTGAGCGTGCTGGGCTCGATCCTGACCGGCCTCGCCACCGCCACGGAATCGGCCTCGCTCGGCGCCCTCGGTGCCGTCCTGTTCACGGCCCTGCGTGGCCGCCTCAGCTTCGCTCTCGTGCGCGAGGCCTGTCTGCGCACGGCGCTCACCTCGTCGATGATCTTCACCATCCTGCTCGGCGCGTCCCTGTTCTCGCTCGTGTTCCGCGGCCTCGGCGGCGAGGCGCTGGTCGAGGAGGCGCTGCGCGCGATGCCCGGCGGCGCCGTCGGCGCCATGGCGGTGTTCATGGCGGTGATGTTCGTGCTGGGCTTCTTCCTCGACACGTTCGAGATCATTTTCATCATGGTGCCGATCTTCGGCCCGCCGCTGATCGTCCTGGGCTGCGACCCGCTCTGGCTCGGCGTGATGATCGGGCTGAACCTGCAGACCAGCTTCCTCACCCCACCCTTCGGCGCCACCCTGTTCTACCTGCGCAGTGCCGCACCAGCTTCGATCACCACGGCCGACATCTGGTGGGGGTCCGCCACGCCGACCTGGCTGCAGCTGACGGCGCTCGTGCTCGTCTGGGTCTTCCCGGCCCTGGCGACGTGGCTGCCGCGGCTCGTGTTCCAGTAGCTACCGGTCGTCCATGTGGCTATGCACGGCCGCGAGCAGCGCCGCTCGGGAGTAAACGCATCCATGTCAGCCACCGTCGACTTGAGCGGCGTTCCGCCGAAGCAGGGCGAGGCACCGGCCCGCCACGGCTTCTGGGCGCTGGCGCTGGGTTCCGTCGGCGTCGTTTACGGTGATATCGGCACCAGCCCGCTCTATGCCTTCCGGGAGGCGCTGCTGCATGCCCAGGAAGGCGGCATCAGCCGCGAGGAGGTATTGGGCGTGACCTCGCTGTTGCTGTGGGCGCTCATCTTCATCGTCACGATCAAGTACGTGCTGTTCCTGCTGCAGGCCGACAATCGCGGCGAGGGTGGCACGCTCTCGCTGATGGCGCTGGCCCAGGCGGCCCTGGGACGAGCCACGACGCCGGTATTCGTGCTGGGCGTCACCGGTGCGGCGTTGTTCTACGGCGACGCCGTGATCACGCCCGCGATCTCCGTGCTGTCGGCGGTCGAGGGCCTGAAGCTCGTGACCCCCATCTTCGATCCCTACGTCATCCCGATCACGGTGGGGATCCTGCTCGGCCTCTTCGCGGTGCAGCGGCACGGCACGGGCAAGGTCGCCGCAATCTTCGGCCCGCTCACCGCGGTCTGGTTCCTGGTCATGGCCGGGCTGGGCCTGCATCACGTGGGCGATGATCCGGGCGTGCTGGCCGCATTCAACCCGCTGCATGCGGTCAGCTTCATGACCGAGCACGGCGCTGTCGGCTTCGTCGTGCTGGGCAGCGTCTTTCTGGCGGTGACCGGTGCCGAGGCGCTCTATGCCGACATGGGCCATTTCGGCCGCGGCCCGATCCAGGCCGCCTGGATCCTCCTGGTGTTCCCCGCCCTTGCGCTCAACTATCTGGGCCAGGGTGCCCTGATCCTGAAGGCACCCGAGGCGCTGGCCAACCCGTTCTTCCTGCTGGCACCGGACTGGGCGCTGCTGCCGCTGGTGCTGCTGGCCACCGCCGCCACCGTGATCGCCAGCCAGGCGGTGATCACCGGGGCCTTCTCGATCACCCAGCAGGCAGTCCAGCTCGGCCTGCTGCCGCGCATGGAGATCCAGTACACCTCGGACCAGCATGCCGGGCAGTTCTTCATGCCCGACATCAATCGTCTGCTCCTGCTGGGCGTGCTGGCCATTGTCGTGATGTTCAAATCATCGGGCGCGCTGGCTGCGGCCTATGGCATCTCGGTGACCGGGACCATGGTGGTGACCACCTGCCTCGCCTTTGTTGTCGCCTGGAAGACCTGGCGGTGGCCGCTGCCCCTGGCGGCACTGTTTATCGCCCCTTTCCTGGTCGTCGACGTCACCTTTCTCGGTGCTAACCTGCTGAAGGTCCTGGATGGCGGCTGGGTCCCCATCCTGATCGCCGCCTGCATCATCGTCGCCATGTGGACCTGGGTCCGTGGCCTCGGCGTGATCTTCCACAAGACCCACACGGGCATGCCGCTGCTCGAGCTGATCCGCCACCTGGAGAAGAAGCCGCCGACCCGCGTCCCCAACACCGCGATCTTCCTCACCAGCGACGCCGATGTCGTACCCACCGCGCTGCTGCACAATCTCAAGCACAACATGGTGCTGCACGAGCGGAACGTGGTCATGAACGTCAAGACGGCCCCGATCCCGCGGGTCGACGATGCCGAGCGGGTCCAGATCGAGCGGCTCTCCGACGACTTCAGCCGTGTGCTGCTGACCTTCGGCTACATGGAGACGCCGAACATTCCCAAGGCGCTGCTGCTGGCCCGCCGCCAGGGACTGAAGTTCGACATCATGAAGACCTCGTTCTTCGTCGGCCGACGGACGATCAAGCCGGCTGCCAGGTCGGCGATGCCCGGGTGGCAGGACGATCTCTTCCTGTCCCTGGCGCGCCATGCCACCAATGCCAGCGATTTCTTCCATATCCCCGCAGGGCGGGTGGTCGAGCTGGGAACGCAGGTGACGATCTGACCGCGTCGATCCCCCGGCCGAGGAGCCTGTTGGCACGCTGCTTTGGATGCCGCGATTCGGCTGCCCGTATCGCCGGCGACTGGCGTCAGTTCGCGCCCGGTACCGCCGGTCGCAGCCGGCCGAGCAAGGACAGGATCGTCCGACGCAGGTGCGTCTCGTCGGCCCGGCTCTTGACCAAGTTGACCTCCGCCCGCAGCGGCAGTGAACGGGCGACTTCGTGCGCCGAGAAGATGATCACGGGTGGCTGCGGGCGAACGTCGCTGATGGTGGTGAGTAGATCCAGGCCCGAACCGTCCGGAAGGCCGATATCGAGGATGACCAGGTCGAATTCCTTCACGGCGAGCATCGCGCGGGCTTCAGCCATCGTGCGGGCAGCCGTGACCTCGACGCCCACGATGGCCTCGACCACGCTGATCAGGTCCCGATCATCGTCGATGTGCAGCACTCTTCGACCGGGCTGCCCGTCCGATCGGATGGCTTGGCGCAGCGCCCGCAGCAGACGCAGATGATCGATGGGCTTCTCCAGATAGTCGATGACATGCAGGGCCTCGCCCAGAGGGTCCGAATAGCCCGCCGACGCGCGCGCCGAGACCACGACAACAGGCAGTTGGGCCGTCGACAGGTTGGTCCTCAGCCGTTGAATCAGCGCGATGCCGTCCATGCCCGGGAGCACCAGATCCACGGTCATCGCCGCATAGGCGAATGTCCTTACCCTCTCG
>JAPJRA010000410.1 GCA_030824835.1 Geminicoccaceae bacterium
GCCCCCACCTGAGCCACCCGTCGTCCGCTCGACCGCCGGGCTGCTGAATGCTCGGTTGAGACTGTCGATCAGCATCCAGGCACGCTTGTAGTCCATGCCCATGGCACGACCGGCGGCCGCGATCGATCCGGTCTCACGCACGCATTCCAACAGCGCCACTTTGCCGGGGCCGATGCGACCGCCGGAGTCGAGGACGATGGTGAGTTTCAGCCGAGCCATGACCGCAAGGGTAAGAGGCCGGAGGCCAACGGCAAGAGGGTTGCGCTTGCGGCTTCCGCTGCTTGCCGCCCGCGCGGCAGCGTAGCCATGCGTTGGAAATGGTCGACCTCGGGCGTAAATCTTGTCAAGGGTCGCTAAAATACCGCAAGCGGGAGGTCCGCCCGACCATGCTGCTCGACGCTCGACATGCCGTTTTGTTCATCGTGGACATCCAGGCCCGCCTGGCACCCGCCATCGACGGCGCCGAGGCGGTCATCGCCCGCACCCGCATCCTGCTCACGGCCGCGGACCGGCTGGGCGTCCCAGTGCTGGTCAGCGAGCAGTACCCGCAAGGGCTCGGCCACACCGACGAGCGGCTGCTGCCGCTGCCGGAGAGCGCGGTGGTGCTGCCCAAGACCGCCTTCTCGGCCGCAGAGGATCCGACGATCCGCGCCCGGCTCGAGAGCTTCGACCGGCGTCAGGTCGTGCTCGCCGGCATGGAGACCCATGTCTGCGTGCTGCAGACCGCCCTGGGCCTGCGGACGGCCGGCTGGGAGGTGGCGGTCGCCGCCGACGCCGTGGGCTCGCGCCACCCGGAGCGCAAGCAGCTCGGCCTCGAGCGGATGCGCGACGCGGGCGCCGCCATCGTCGACAGCGAGATGGTGGTGTTCGAGTGGCTGCGCGATGCCTCCAACCCCGCCTTCCGCGAGCTCAGCCGGCTGATCCGCTAGATGCGCCCGCAGCTCCTGCTGCTGCCGGGCCTGCTCTGCGACCACCGCCTGTTCGCGCCGCAGCTTCCGGCCCTGGCAGCCGTGGCCGAGACCATGGTCGCCGACCTCGCTGCCGACGCCAGCATCGCCGCCATGGCGACCCGCGTCCTGGCCTCGGCACCGCCCCGGTTCGCGCTGGCCGGCCTCTCCATGGGTGGCTACGTCGCCTTCGAGATCCTGCGCCGGGCACCCGAGCGGGTGACCCGCCTGGCGCTGCTCGACACCCAGGCCCGGCCCGACACCGAGGAGGCGGCCGCCCGCCGCCGGGGGCTGATGGAGCTGGCCGAGAAGGGCGAGTTTCGCGGCGTCACCCCGCGCCTGCTGTCCCTGTTCATCCACCCCGACCGGCTCGGCGACCAGCACCTCGTCGGCACCGTCCAGGCCATGGCCGAGAGCACCGGCAAGGCCGCCTTCCTGCGCCAGCAGACGGCGATCCTGGGCCGCCCCGACAGCCGCCCGGGCCTCGCCGCCATCGCCTGCCCGACCCTGGTCCTGGCCGGGCGCCAGGACGCGGTCACCCCGCCCGTCGTGCAGGAGGAGATCGCCGCGGCGATTCCCGACGCCACGCTGGTCCTCCTGCCCCGCTGCGGCCACCTGGCCCCGCTCGAGCGCCCCGAAGCCGTGACCCGCCAGCTCCTGCTCTGGCTCGCCTGAAGCGAGGCGGCGCGCAGCGAGTATTAGTTGACAAGGAAATCAACGTCGGTGTAGTTTACTATTCAACTTGATGGCTGCTGATGGCCTCCCGACATGCCTCCCTCCAACCTCCACGACCATCTGGGCTATTGGCTGAGGACGGTGTCCAACGCCGTCTCGCACAGCTTCGCCCGCCGCGTGGAGGCCCAGGGTGTCACCGTCGCCGAGTGGGTGGTCCTGCGGATGCTCTACGACGTCGACAGCATCGCGCCGTCGCTTCTCGCGGCGCGGATGGGCATGACCAAGGGAGCGATCTCCAAGCTCGCCGATCGGCTCCTGGCCAAGGATCTCGTGGAGCGACGGCCGAATCCCGGGGATGGGCGGGCGCATGAGCTTATCCTCAGACCCGCCGGTCGGGCTCTTGTCCCACGGCTGGCCGAGCTTGCCGATCAGAACGACGCCGCCTTTTTCGACCTGCTCACCGGCGACGAGCGGCGGCAGCTCGAAGGGCTTCTCCGCAAGATCGTCACGGAACGCGAGTTGAGGGACGTGCCGACCGCATAAGGTCGGCACTCGCCGTCACCCCACCCCTAACCGACGGAAGGAACATGCGCGATGGACGCGCGACCGATGGCTGTTGCCCGGGAGTGCCTGGATGCCGCCTATGACGGAACGATGGCCTTTCCCGACATCGTCGGCACGCTGATCGAGGCCGGCTTCGAGGGCTACATGGTCGACTATCGCCGTGGCACGACGACCTGTTTCCAGCCTGACGGCGACAGCGTCGTGCTGGAAAATCGGCCCACGGGCGGAACGGTCGCCGCGGCGTTCGACGCCGTCGGCATCGCGGCCCAGGTTCGCTGGGCCCAGGCGAGCCCGACGGACTACAGCTACGGGTCGTTCTGCGCGAACGCGAAGGCGCTGGGCTGCGCCGGCTACCTCGTCTCCTTCCCTGGCAAACGCGTTCTCTATTTCGGTCGTACCGCCGACACGCATGTCGAGTGGTTTCCAGGTGCGAGGTGACCGGACATGACGTGCAAACCATTGGCAGCGGCCGCCCGCTTGCGGCAGCCCGCCACGAGCCCGCTCCTCCCTCTGCTGGCGCTGGCACTGCTGGCCTGGCCGGGACCTGCCGGTGCGACCTCGGGGGCGCCGCCGCGCCCGGAATGTAGCGGCGGCGTCCCCTGCTGCCGGACCGTGCCGGGCGGCCTGACCATGGTGCCGGCGGACAGCGAGGTCAGGGTCACCCTCACCTGCCCGCGGGAGGCGCGCTTCTTCTGGAACTGGAGCGCCGAGCCGGGCCGTCACGTGCAGGTCCAGTTCGTCGAGGCGGTGCTGGACCGGGCCCGGCAGGCGGTCGGCGCCACCTTCGCGGTCCAGGCGCAGCGCGACTGGAACCCCGGCCAGGCCCGCATCATTCTGGGCTGCTCCGGGCAGCTGCCCGACCCGCGTCATCCCTACCGCGTGCTGCACACGGCCATGGGCTGGAATCCCCACGAATAGCACCGCCGGGGCCTCCGGCCCGCCTAACGATGGAAGGAACCTGGATCATGACCAGCATCGTGCCTCCACCGAGGCGGCGCCTCATCCTGGCCGCCCTGGCGCTGGGCGGTCTGATGGCCCTCGGCGGTCCCGCCCGGGCCGGCGAGGGCGACCCGTGCCGGATGAGCGGCAACGGCGTGCCGGTGCCGCAATGCGCGACGGTGACCCACCAGAATGCCGGCCTGGCCCACGACCATACGGAGGGGATCCAGGTCCAATGTCCCGCCGACGCGCCCTACTACTGGAGCGGATGGAGCGACACCTTCACCAGTCGCTGGCACGTCATCACCGAGAATCTGCTGGCCGAGGCCGCGACCCACGCCGACTTCACCGTCAGCAGCACGCAGGCGACCGGCCAGCTCGCCTACAGCGTGACGATCGGCTGCTCGCCCGTGCCGATCTGGGGCTCGTGCACCAGATCGAGCCTGCCGGTCATCGTGGCCGACCCGAAATGCCCCGTCGGTGCCAAGCGGCAGGACTGCACCGGCGCGCCCAGCCCCAAATGCTGGGACACCTGGACGGAAACCTGCACCAGCGGCAACGCCGTCCAGAGCTACAGCTGCACCGACGCCAACCCGCTCGAGACGACCTGCGTGACCTGCGGCTGACGCGCGGCGGCGGGCCCGGCCCGCGGGCCGCCGCACCGGGGCGGCTTCAATCCCGCCCGCTTTTGCCCTAAGACCCGGCCACCTGCTTCCCTCACCGGCTGGGCCCATGACCGAACGCGTCCTGATCCTCGATTTCGGCTCGCAATATACCCAGCTGATCGCGCGCCGCGTGCGCGAGCACCGGGTCTATTGCGAGATCCACCCCTGCACCGTGGGCGACGCGTTCGTGCGCGACTTCGCCCCGGCCGGCATCATCCTCTCCGGCGGCCCCGCCTCGACCCACGAGGCGCTGAGCCCGCGCGCGCCCCAGGCCGTGTTTGAGACCGGCGTCCCGGTCCTGGGCGTCTGCTACGGCGAGCAGACCATGTGCGCCCAGCTCGGCGGCGAGGTCGTCCCCAGCACCGAGCGCGAGTTCGGCCGCGCCGAGATCACCCTCGACCACCCCTCGCCGCTGTTCGACGGCATCCTCAGCCCCGCCCAGCGCTCGACCGTCTGGATGAGCCACGGCGACCGCATCGCCGCCATCCCGCCGGGCTTCGCCGTCCTCGCCCGCAGCGACACCTCGCCCTTCGCCGCCATCGCCGACGAGCAGCGCCGCTATTACGGCGTCCAGTTCCACCCCGAGGTCGTCCACACCGCGATCGGCTCAGGGTTGCTGCAGAACTTCCTGTTCCGCATCTGCGGCCTCTCCGGCGACTGGTCGATGCACGCCTACCGCGCCCAGGCGATCGCCAAGGTCCAGGCCCAGGTGGGCTCCGCCGGCGTCATCTGCGGCCTCTCCGGCGGCGTCGATTCGGCCGTCACCGCCCTGCTCCTGCACGAGGCGATTGGCGACCAG
>JAPJRA010000411.1 GCA_030824835.1 Geminicoccaceae bacterium
CATGGTGGGCATGACCCGCGCCCACATCGCCGACCCGCACATCGTGGCGAAGCTGCAGCGCGGCGAGGAGGACCGGATCCGCCCCTGTGTCGGCGCCGGCTACTGCATCGACCGGATCTATGTCGGCGGCGACGCCCTGTGCGTGCACAACCCCGCCACCGGCCGCGAGCGGACCCTGCCGCACGTGATCCAGCCCAGCGACGGGCCGAAGCGGCGCGTGGTGGTGGTCGGCGGCGGCCCGGCGGGCCTCGAGGCAGCGCGGGTGTCGGCGGCCCGCGGTCACGACGTCGTCCTGCTGGAGGCCACCGATCGGCTGGGTGGGCAGGTCAACCTCGCCGCCCGCCTCGACCGCCGCCGCGAGATCCTGGGCATCACCGGCTGGCTCGAGCGCGAGATCGAGCTCGCCGGCATCGCGGTGCGCCTGAACAGCTACGCCGACACCGACGACGTGCTGGCCCTGGCGCCCGATATCATCGTGGTCGCGACCGGCGGCACACCGAACACCGGCTTTTTCGGTCCGGGTGAAGATCTTGTCGCGAGTAGTTGGGATGTTCTTTCAGGTCAGGTGGCGCTGAGCGGCGAGGTGCTGGTCTACGACGAGAACGGCCAGCACCAGGGGCCGAGCGTCGCCGAGTTCCTGGCGACCCGCGGCTGCCCGGTCACCTTCACCGTCCCCGACCGGATGCCGGCGATCGAGCTGGGTGCGACCAACTCGGCCCAATTCATGAAGGCGCTCTATGCCGCCGGGGTGCGGTTCGTCCCCGACCTCGCCCTGCGCGGGGTCCGCCGCAACGGCAACCGGCTCGTGGCGACGTTTAGGAACATGTACACCGAGCAGACGGAGGAGCGCCGCGCCGACCATGTCGTGGTCGAGCACGGCACCGTCGCTGCCGATGAGCTCTATCAAGACCTTAAGGCCAATTCCCTCAACCACGGTGAGATCGACCACGACGCCCTGCTGGGCGGGCGGCCACAGGCGCTCGTCCACAACCCCGATGGCGCCTACCAGCTGTTCCGGGTCGGCGACGCCGTCGCCAGCCGCAATATCCACGCCGCGATCTACGATTCCCTACGTCTGTGCAAGAACTTCTGAGATCGGTTCAACTGGAACCAAAAAGGTCCATGATATCATGAACTCAGGTGAAGTTTCGGCTGCACCGCGTGAAGGCCGGCGTGGCGGCAGGCGGGGGGCCGGCCACCCGTCCGGCCCGACGCAGCTGCCGTGGAAGCAGCCGCGCCTGCGGTTCCCGGCGCTGGAGGCCGTCTCGGCCGACGAGCTCGAAGCCATCCACGACGCCTCGCTCACCATCCTGGAGGAGATCGGGATGGACGTGCTGCTGCCCGAGGCGCGGGCGCTGCTCGCCGCCGCCGGCGCCGAGGTCGAGGCCAGCGGCCAGAGGGTCCGGATGCCGCGCGAGCTGGTCCTGGATGCCGTCGCCACCTGCCCCGCCACCATTCATCTGCACGCCCGCAACCCCGCCCGCGACGTGATGCTCGGCGGCGACCTGATGGCCTTCTCGCACGTCAGCAGCCCGCCCAACTGCTCGGATCTCGACCGCGGCAGGCGGCCGGGCAGCCAGGAGGACTTCCGCGACTTCCTGAAGCTGATCCAGCAGCTCAACATGATGCACCTGATCGGCGGCTACCCGGTCGAGCCGGTCGACGTGCACCCCAACGTCCGCCACCTGGAATGCATCCGCGACTTCGTCACGCTGACCGACAAGGCGTTCCACGCCTACTCGCTGGGCTGGGGCCGGATCCGCGACGGCATCGAGATGACCCGGATCGCCCGCGGCATCGACCGCGAGCGGTTGCTGCGCGAGCCGTCGGTCATGACCGTGATCAACTCCAGCTCGCCCTTGCGCCTCGACGCACCCATGGCGGCCGGCATCCTGGAGATGTCGGCCGCGGGCCAGATCGTCATCATGACGCCCTTCACGCTGGCCGGAGCCATGGCGCCGGTGACCGTGGCCGGCGCCCTGGCGCAGCAGAACGCCGAGGCGCTGCTCGGCATGGCGCTGACTCAGATCGTCCGCCGCGGGTCGCCGGTGATCTATGGTGGCTTCACCAGCAACGTCGACATGAAGTCCGGCGCCCCGGCCTTCGGCACGCCCGAGTACATGAAGGCGGTCCTGGTCGGGGGCCAGCTCGCCCGCCGCTATGGCGTCCCCTACCGCTCGTCGAACACCAACGCCGCGAACAGCGTCGATTCCCAGTCGGCCTACGAATCGGTGTTCTCGCTGTGGGCCGTGGTCATGGGCCATGCCAACCTGGTCAAGCATGCCGCCGGCTGGCTCGAGGGCGGGCTCACCGCCTCGTTCGAGAAGCTGATCATCGACACCGACAATCTGCAGATGGTGGCCGAGTTCCTGGAGCCTTTGGCCGTGGACGACGCCACCCTGGGTCTCGACGCCATCCGCGAGGTCGGCCCCGGCGGCCATTTCTTCGGTTGCGCGCACACCCAGGCCCGCTACCGCACGGCGTTCTACGCTCCCATGGTCTCCGACTGGCGCAACTTCGAGAGCTGGCGCGAGGCCGGCTCGCCCAGTGCGGCCCAGCATGCCAACAAGATCGTCAAGGACATGCTGGCCGCCTACGAGCCCCCGCCCCTCGACCCCGCGATCAGGGACGAGCTGGACGCCTTCGTCGCCATGCGGACGGCGGCGGGCGGCGCGCCCAGCGAGTTCTGAGCGGCCGCCCGGCCCGCCCGCCTCAGGCCCGCTTCTGGGCGCCGGTCATGCTTACCACGTCGAGGCCGCCGCCGGTGGTCTTGGCGAAGGTGAAGGTGCGGTCGCCCCAGTCCCGGCAGGTGGTCATGCTGCTGCCCTGGACGTCGATCGCCTGCGATTCGTCGACCCAGTAGTAGTGGATGTCCATGACCACCCGCTCGGGCGTGTCCTCGACGACCTTGTAGTTCGTGACCGACCACATGCGCGGGTTCGGGCAGGACGAGCTCCGCTCCGTGGCCCGGTCGTCGTAGAAGCTGGTCACCTGATACTGCAGCCCGGGATAGCCGGCGAGCGAGGGGCCTTGCCAGCTGCAGCCGACGAGCCCGGTGGTGAGAAGAAAGGCGGCGAGATAGCGCTTCGACATGTCACCCATCATCCGTCAACGATACAGCGCCGGGGCGTGGAGCCGCCGACGCTTTTGTGGGAATACTCGGCACAGCACGTGTGGCCTGCCCGGTCACAGCTCGAGGCAAGATGCCATGCAGCCCCGGTGTCGGTAAGGTCGTGCAAGCAAACGTGATGGAACAGGGCGAACGCGCCGCATGTGGAGGGACGAGCATGCACAGGAGCTGCCTGGGTGCTGTCGTGATCGATTGCAGGACGGACGACCTCGAGGCCGCCAGCGCCTTCTGGGGCGCGGCCCTGGGCTACCCCGTGCGCCGCTCCGACGATCCGCTCTACACTGACCTCGTGGTCCCCGAAGGCCAGCCGGCGGTCGTCCTCCAGCGGGTCCAGCACGAGAGCCGGGTCCATCTCGACATCGAGACCGACGACGTCGACGCGGAGGTCGCCCGCCTGGAAGCGCTGGGTGCCAGGCGCGTGGCCCAGGTCAAGACCTGGTGGGTGATGCAGGCGCCGACCGGGCAGCGGTTCTGCGTGATCCGGCCGCAACGGGAGGATTTCGCGGCAAGGGCCGCGGTCAGGGGGGCCGAGCCCGACCCACGGACCTAGGCGCCCTGGCGCCAGCGGCCGACAGCATGGATCTCCTGCCACCCCTTCTGCACCTGTCCCTGATCCATCTGCTCATGGCGATGGTGCCGGGGCCGAACACGGTCGTGGTCGGCCATTGCTCCGCGCACGTCTCCAGGCGGGCCGGGCTGGGCGCCGCCGCCGGCGTCGCCGCCGCCTCGGTGGTCTGGGTTTCCTTGAGCCTGCTCGGGATCGGCGCCCTGCTCCTGCACGCGGGCGAGCTCTTCCGCCTGCTGCGGCTGCTCGGCGCCGCCTATCTCGTCTATGTCGGGGTCAGGATGCTGCTGGCCGGCGGCGGCGCCGCCGCCGAGACTCCGCGCCTCTACCGATCGCCGTTGCGCGCGGGCTTCCTGACCACGCTCGGCAACCCGAAATCGGCGATCTTCTGGACCAGCGTCTTCTCCGTCGTCGTCCCGTCGCAGGCCCCGAGCTGGTTCTACGGCACGGTTCTGGCCCTGATCGGCACGCAGTCCTTCCTCTGGTACGGCACCATTGCGATGACCTTCTCGCTGCGCGTCGTCCGGGACAGCTATGTCCGCCTGAACCGCACCTTCACCCGTATTGCCGGCGGCTGCATGCTGTTCTTCGGCCTCAGGATCGCCGACGAGCTGCGGCAGGAGCTGGGGGTCCGGGCGGTCTGACCCTATGCCTCCGCTCAGGGTCGGCTACCGCTGCAGTGGCAGGACGGCCCTTCTCAGTTCAGGCGACATGGCTACCATGAGCTGCTATGCTTGCCGTGAGCTTCAACCCGACGGATGGCCTACGGTGCCGCCGCGTCGGGTTGCGTATTTTACAGCGTTCATTGGCATATTGATTTGACCGGCGGAGTTCGCACCATGCGTGTCATAAGTCTGCGGCTGAAGAGGATACTTGGCCGGCTTTGTTC
>JAPJRA010000412.1:0-853 GCA_030824835.1 Geminicoccaceae bacterium
GACCATGCCTTCCTGCAGGTAGACCGCCTGGTCGCCGATCACGTCCTTCGGCACCACGACCTGGTCGTAGGTCTCGGGGTTCATGAAGTGGAACCCCTCGTCGTCGCCGTAGAGGAAGCTGTGCTCGCGCGACTCGACGAAGGCGCGCTCGACCTGCTCGGTGGTCCGGTAGCGCTCGGAGATCTTGACCCCGTCGCTGATCCGGCGCAGGTCGAGCTGGGTCACCGGCGTGCCCTTGCCGGGATGGATGTTCTGCGCCGTGAGCACGACATAGAGCTTGCCGTCGAGGTCGACGACGGTGCCCTTGCGCAGCGAGCTGGCAATGACCTTCGCCATGGTGTTCCTTGCGTCATGACATATGGCGCCGGCGGGGGCCGCCAGCGAGTGTGGCGGAGCCCTTACCCCGGAATCATCCTTGCGGTCCAGCGAGAGTAAGCCCTTGCCCAAGCCCTCGCCCTGGTGGCAGCCGCACGTCCACGCCGACCGGCGCCCGTTCCTGCAGGGCCGCGGCCGCATCCAGGCGGCACTGCGACGCTGGTTCGGGGCACGGGAGTTCGTCGAGGTCGATCCCTGCATTCTCCAGGTCTCGCCCGGCAACGAGGCGCACCTGCACGCCTTCGCGACCGATGCCCAGGCCACCGACGGGACGCCAGAGGGCCGGCTCTACCTGCACACCTCGCCCGAGTTCGCCTGCAAGAAGCTGCTCGCCGCCGGCGAGACCCGGCTGTTCACCTTCGCCCATGTGTTCCGCAACCGCGAGCGCGGCCCCTTGCACCACCCCGAGTTCACCATGCTCGAATGGTACCGCGCGCACGAGCCGTACCGGCAGCTGATGGGCGATTGCGCCGACCTG
>JAPJRA010000412.1:863-4583 GCA_030824835.1 Geminicoccaceae bacterium
CGGGCTTTCGCCGGCATCGACCTGCTGGCGACGTTGGACGAGCGCGACGCGCTGGCCGCCGCCGCCACGGCCGCCGGCATCCGTGTGGCCGGCGACGACAGCTGGTCGGACATCTTCAGCCGGGTGCTGGTCGAGCGGGTCGAGCCCCGGCTCGGCCTCGGCCGGGCGACGGTTTTGTGCGAGTACCCGGTGGCCGAGGCCGCACTGGCCCGGCCCAAGCCCGGCGACGCGCGCGTGGCCGAGCGGTTCGAGCTCTATGCCTGCGGCGTCGAGCTCGCCAACGGCTTCGGCGAGCTGACCGACCCGGCCGAGCAGCGCCGCCGCTTTGCGGCCGAGATGGCGCTGAAGCAGCGCGTGTACGGCGAGCGCTACCCGCTGGACGAGGAGTTCCTGGCCGCCCTGGCGCTGATGCCCCCGGCCAGCGGCATCGCGCTGGGCTTCGACCGGCTGGTGATGCTGGCGACCGGGGCCGCGTCGCTCGAGCAGGTGCTGTGGGCGCCGGTGCCGCTCAGCGCCAGCCCGTCGAGCGGCTGATGGCGTCGGCGAAGCGCTGGCGCCATTGGGCCGCGTCGGGCGCACGGGGCTGGAACACGGCGCGCCCCTGATCCGGCTGCGGCAGGGCGGCGCCCAGTCCGGCCGCGGCCAGCGCCGCGCAGCCGAAGGCGGTGAGCTCGTCAAGGCCCTGGCGGACGATGGTATGGCCGGTGACGTCGGCCAGGAACTGGGCGAAATAGGTGCTGCGCGCGAGGCCGCCGTCGACCGACAGCTGCCGCCCAAGCGGCACGTGCTCGCCCATCGCTGCCACGACCTCGGCGGTGCGCAGGGCGATACCTTCGAGCAGTGCCTGGCACAGGTCGCCGCGGCTGGTGCCGGCCGACATGCCGAGCCACAGCGCCGCGGCGCTGCGGTCCCAATGCGGACAGGCGAGCCCGGAGAGCGCCGGAACGAACGCGAGGCCCCGGCCGATCGCCGGTGGGGCGTCGAACGCATTGAGCTCGCTTAGGTCCGTGAAGAGCCCGAGTCGCCCGGCCCATTCGACGGCGGCCCCGGCGTCGTAGACGCCGCCGTCGACGGCGTAGGTGGTGGTGCCGTCGCGCTGCCAGGCCACGGTCGGCAGCAGGCCGCGCTCCGGGGCCCGGACGATCGCCGCACCGGTGACGGCCAGCGCGAAGGCACCGGTGCCAAAGGTGATCTTGGCGTCGCCGGGCGCCCGGCAGCCATGGCCGTAGAGCGCCGCCTGCTGGTCGACCACGGCGGCGGTGACGGGCGTGCTGCCGATGCTGCCGAAGTCGCCCACGGTGGGCCTGATCTCTGGCAGGCACTCGATGGGGACCCCGAAAAGCCGACACAGTTCCTCGTCCCATCTGCAGGTGGCGAGGTTCATCAGCGACGTGCGCGACGCGGTGGTGACGTCGGTGGCGAAGGTGCCGGTGAGCCGGTCGAGGAACCAAGCGTCGGTGGTACCGAGCCGCAGCCGTCGGCGCCGTGCCGGATCGGTCCGCTCCAATAGCCAGGCGAGCTTCGCCGCCGAGAAATAGGGATCGAGCGGCAAACCGGCCCGCTCCAGGGTCAGGGCCTCGGCACCGGCAGCGCGCAGGCGCTCGATCGTCTCGCTGGTACGGTTGTCCTGCCAGACCACGATCGGCGACAAAGGCTCGCCGGTGACGCCGTCCCAGGCGAGGCAGCTCTCGCCCTGATTGTCGAGTCCAATCGCCGCCAGCGGCCCGGCGGCGGCGAGGCAGGTGCCGATGTTGGTCAGCAGCTCGAGCGGGTTGTGCTCCACCCAGCCCGGCTGCGGATGATGCTGTACGTGGCGTATGGCATGCGCGATCCGGGCCGTGCCGCCCTCGACCACCAGCACGCGCGTGCTGGTGGTCCCCTGGTCGATGGCGGCAACGCGCATGGGGCTATGCCGGCTCGCTCAGGCGGAGTGGGCGGGCTCGCCGACGGCGCGCTCGGCGGCCAGGATCTCGGCTTGGCGCCTGGCGACCATGTCGCCGATCGGCGGGCCCTGGAAGCGCTTCCGCTCGAAGCCGAACCAGATCACCAGGAGCAGGATCAGCAGCCCAACCGCATAGCTGATCAAGATGTCGAACGGCGGCTGGATACCGGCAAAGGCCACGAGCACGACGCCGATCAGCGACAGGACCGCGATCGGCTTCGACCAGATGCCCAGGCGGAACGGCCCGAACTCGGTCCAGGTCTTGCCTTCCGCGACCAGGCCGGCGGCGATCGGCATGGCGTAGGAGATGTAGAGGAACAGGGCGCAGCCGGCGGCCAGGGCCGCGAAGGCCGGCGAGTACAGGGTCGCCGCCACCGAGAGGACGGCGCTGGTCCAGATCGCGGCCACCGGCGTGCGGTGCACCGGGCTGACCTTGCGCAGGATCGAGGATGCTGGCAGGCCGCCGTCACGCGAGAAGGCGAAGACCATGCGCGAGATCGAGGTCAGGCCGGCGAGCGCGCAGCAATAGTTGGCGACCACGATGCCGATCGCCAGGAAATCCTTGAGCAGCTCCGGGGCCGGTAGGTTGTTGAACAGGTTGAACCAGGCATTGGGGCCGTCCTTGGCCGCCGCGGCGAGGTCGGGGATCGCCAGAATGAACGAGATCGCCATGATCAGGCCGAAGCTCAGTGACCAGAAGATCGAGTGCAGGATGCCGCGCGGCACCTGCCGCCGGGCGTCGATCGTCTCCTCGGACGTATGGGCCGAGGCGTCGAAGCCGGTGATGGTGTAGATCGGGTAGAGCAGGCCTACCAGGAACGCCACGAACGCCGTGCGCGGCTCGACGTAGAAGCCACCACCAGGCTCGCCGGTGTTGTTGACGAACTGGGTCAGCCGCGAGAAGTCGAAGGTGGCGCCCCAGAACAGGAAGGTGAGCGTCAGCAGCACGGCCACGACCAGGATCAGGTAGCCGGAGAAGTCGGTGATCGCGGTCGTGGTCTTGATGCCGTAGTGGTTGAACAGGGCCTGGGTCAGGGTGATCAGGGAGACAGCGATCACCTGCTCCTGGTAGCCCCAGGCCGAGGTGTCCATACCGAGCACGCCGGTCAGCACCAGGTCCTTGAACAGCAGATAGACACCGACATTGACCGAGGCGACGACGAAGACCAAGCCCAGCATGTTGATCCAGGCGCAGACCCAGCCATAGCCGCGGCCGCCCAGGATCGAGGCCCAGTGATAGAGCCCGCCCGCGGTCGGGTAGGCCGAGGCGATCTGTGCCATGGCCAGGCCGACCACCAGCGCGAACACGCCGCCGATCAGCCAGCCGACCACGACCGAGAACGCGCCGCCGGCGGAGAACGCGACCGGGAAGGCGGTGATACCGCCGGCCAGGATGCAGATAATCGAGAAGGAGATCGCGAAGTTCGAGAACCCGCCCATGGTCCGGGAGAGCTCCTGGGCATAGCCCATGTGGTGGAGGACCTTGACGTCCTCATCGAGTATCCGCTTTTCGTCGATCGCTCTGTCCCCGCTCATTTCATTCCCTCTGCCATGTGGGTGGGATGGCCGCCGTGCGTGGCCGGGCCGAAGCAAGTAGTGTGCCCGCTGCTCAACACCCCTGGGCACCGGCAAAGTCGACGGCGGCACGGCGCGCCGTCGGCGGAATGGCAAGGTCGTGCAGCGGCACGAGAAGGCGACGCTCGGGCATGGCGCCGCCGCGTCGCCGCCACAACGTGGCGCCGTCGAGCGTGAGCCGGAGCTCGCCCTGGGTGGCGCGA
>JAPJRA010000005.1:0-11373 GCA_030824835.1 Geminicoccaceae bacterium
ATAGCCGGATCACGCACTTAGTGCGCCACCTGGTACCGCTGCAGACGGCATGGCCGGCGGGCCTCCAGCCGACGGAACAAAGCGTGAGAACCGGCCAGCCTGCCGCGCCTGCGTAACATCTTGGCAACCATGATCGGCGCTCCGTCAGCGCTCTGGCGTCGCGAGCGCACCGGGCAAGGCACATCGAGGTGGCGACGATCCACTCGCCTCGCTGCGCCTGCGGCGCCGCCTTGGTTGGGGCTGTGGCACGCGAGGAGCCGTCACTCTCGACGATTACCGGCTGGACGCCCCGACGCCCACGGCAATGGGTCCTGACCAGCGATGGCGTTTTTAGGAGGCCTTGCCGATCACGATCAGGCTTTGCCCCCAGTTGACGATCTCGTCGCGACCATCACGGTCGAGATCCATGACCAGCGGATAGGGCGACCAAGTGTCGAAGCCGGTGGGCGGCTTGACCGCTTTGACCTTGCTGCCCTTGAGGTTCCAGTACCATCCGGTGCCGAGACGTATCTTCCCGCTTCGGTCGAGGACGCGACCGAAGAAGATCATCAACTCATCCGTACCGGTGGCGCCGTCGAGATTGGCGTTCTGGAAAGGCATCTGGGCGTTGACTTTGCTCCTGGCATATATGGCCTGTATCCGGCCCGCTCCATTGAGAAAATACACGGAGGGATTGGACACGGTTCCCTTCTGGTGGATGACCACGGTCGGCACGCTGGAGTTTGGGTCCAGCCGCGCCAGAGTCGCGTGTTGCGGATTGTAGATCGTGCTGTTGGACAGCGACCATAAGGTTGCGCACGTCTGCGCGGCGCTGGTGGCCTTCACACCGTTGGCACCGGTGAGCACCGCCTCAAGCCCACGCCGGCCCGGGTCGAGGTCCGCTACCGCCACCGAGTCCGCATGGGTGCCGCCGAGGTCGACCGAGCAAATACGATTCCCTTGTGGGTCATACTGATGGCGGCCGATGAAGATCGAGCCGGCATAGCCGTCGCCATTGCCGTCGACCGGGTAGACATAGTGGCCGGCGGCGCAGGTGTTGCGATCCCATAGCCGATTGAGATCGGGATCGAACGCCACCGTCCGTCCCCAGACGTCGATATAGTTGCCTGCCTTGGCACAGCCTCTCTTGTTGGTTTCTGCTACGAGGATGATAGGCTGGCTGCGACCGAAGACGCGGAACGCCGCGATCTGGCACTCGCTATCAGCCGAGGCGTCCAGGTTGACGGCACGGATCACCTTGCCGGTGACGCCGGATCTGACCACCAATTGCTTGCGGCCACCGCTGACCCAGCAATGAACGATCTCCTGGGTCCCGTTGCGGTTGCTGTCCAACACCGCCAACGTGTCGCGATGAATGAAATCGCGGTGAACGCGGCCCGAGGGATTGTCGATCTGCCACAACTTCCGGCCGGTGCGATCATAGACCCGCATGTAGCGGTAACCGTTGAAGTGCACGAAACCAAATCGTCCACTGCCATCGATATCGATCGGATAAAGATTGCCGCGGACATTGTTGAGCGCACTCCCATCCAGTTCGATCTGAGTGGTGACCCGCATAGAGATCGTGGAGGTACTGCTGGCGGCGCCATTTCTAGCTAGCGGAATATAGGGAACGTCGCGTCCCGGGTTGTGGTGCAACTGCATTCGGTCGTTGGCATACGGCACGGCCTGCGACGGCGATATCGGCGCCACGGCGACGACCATGGCTAAGGCAGCAAGTCGATAGAAACGCAGGACAACTCGCCTTGGGCGCAAGCCTGAAGAAGACATGATCATAAGATCTTATCCCGGTTGGAATTGTACATCCAGCCGAGACGGCGAATACAATAATTGAGGTCACCTCTTCAGCAGGGTGCTGTTCCTCCATTAACGTCCGTGGTCCGCCCAGGCCATGGATACGCATCGCCGTCGACCAGTCGTCCATGTATAGCCATGGCGCCCACCATAAAGCAACCAAAAGGTGTATTGGTCACCTCATGATTTATTTACCACGTTAAAATGCATTGATGCCACATCAGGAGTCAGGTAAAAAATGTCTTATAATTGATATACTTATAGATTATCATCATATGTATCATAACTCGCTAATGTAATGGAAATAACACATTGGTTGATTTGTGGAGTAATCCAGCCGTGGCGCTGCCGCGGTTCGTCGCCAAAATTTTGAACGGCATCGCCACGTCTGGGCGGTCGCCCGGCAATGGGTCCGCCGGAGTGCGACCCTAATTTTCCGGGGCGCCACCCGACTGACGGCCTTCATCTGAGACGCGAAGCGAGCTGTTCGCTCAATGGCTGAATAGCGTCGCTGGCTTACAGCTTGGTTACGGTTGAATTGCCGCGCTGGCATACCGAGTTCGCCGGCGGTTAGGCCGGTTGACTCGCGCCCTCGATTTCGCTTTGCATCACCGGGCTCGCCGTGAGCTGCAGTTTTGCCTCCTTAGTGACTTGACGCTCGGTTGGGACACTGCTGCCGGGAATGACGTGGGTATCGGCTGGATGTGAAATGATCATTTGGATCCATCACCCTCGCCCGACGCGGCTGGGGTGGGTTGCACGTTGCTCGGCCAAGCCCTCTCCTCCGCTATGCCTTGTCGCTGGACCGACTCTGTTCGGCGGTCTGGCGCAATCGACGCAGGGACGCATCGCTTAGGGCTGCGCGCGTCCCGAACGCTTCGGTGAGCGTCCAGGCAGCATCGCACCACGGTTTACGCGTCGCAGCCGATCTGGGCTCACGGGCCGTGATCGTTGTCGAACGGTCAATCAGAACCGCGCCGCCGCACGCTGGGCGGCCAACCTCCGAGGAAACACGATGATCGACCGCCTGGCCAAATTGATCTTCCTGCTCGGCTTCTGCGCGGTGCTGGTTCTGGGTGGCTTCTATGTCGGCTGGAAAAGGCTCCCGCCGGTCGAGCAGGTCGAGGAAGCTGCCGACGCCATCAGGGACTGGCGAATCAACTGGCGCAGCTATGCCGGGCTGGAGCCGACCAAGTTCATTCGGCCAGCCCCGACGGTTGGTAGCGGCCTGACGCTGAATGTCGTCGGCGAGGCCCAGCCAGGCGTCACCGTGATGAGCAGCATCTGGGACGGCAAGGATGTCGGCCTCGCCATGTGGTCGCAGGACGGCAAGGAACTACATCGTTGGGTGGCGCGCTACTCCGATCTGAAGCGCTTCATGCCGCCCCTATCGCCCGAGCTGACGCCGACCAACAACTGGGACACCCATGTCGACGCCATGGTCATGTACCCGAATGGCGACGCCATCTTCAACGTCGGCGGGCAGGGCCTCGTTCGTATGGACCGCTGCAACCAGGTCGTGTGGTGGCTCGACTACGAGACCCACCACTCGTTGATGCTGGATGATGACGGCAATATCTGGGCGGGCGGCCGCAAGCGTCAGCACCATCAAGAAGCCAGCGACAGGTTTCCCGGCATGGTGCCACCCTATGTCGAGGATACCGTCGTCAAGATCTCCCCGACCGACGGCAAGCTGCTGCAGGAGATCTCCCTGCTGGATGCCATCTACAAGTCGTCGAATGAAACCATTCTGTTCCCGGATGGCGGCAATCTCGGCAAGGTCGCCATGCCCGACCCGTTGCACCTCAACCATGTCGAGCCCCTGCGGGCAGACCTGGCGCCAGCGTTTCCCATGTTCGACACCGGCGATCTTCTGATTTCCCTGCGCGTGCCTAGCACAATCCTGGTGCTGGACCCGAAGACTGGGCTGATCAAGTGGACGGCACGGGGCCCCTGGTTCGGCCAGCACGATCCGCATTTCCTGCCGAATGGGCGGATCTCGGTCTATGACAACCGCGACGTCTACAACTATGAAGCTGAATCCCGCGGCGTGCCCGAGCGCGCCAGCCGGATCCTGCAGCTCGATCCGGTCACGGGCAAAACCACGACATTCTTCGAGGGCACGCTAGACCAGCCGTACTTCACCGACGCCATCGGTAAACACTCCTACCAACCGAATGGCAACGTGCTGATCGCCGAGAGCTGGGGCGGGAGGGTGTTCGAGGTGACACCCGCGGGTAAGAAGGTCTGGGAGTTCGTCAACCGCTATGACGAGAACCGCGTCGCGCTGATCGAGTGGGCGCTCCGCTACCCGGCATCCTATGCCGACTTCCCTAAGGACTGCCCAGTCCCACCAAGCGCCGGATCCTGAGCCCAGGCGGGTCGCTCGCCGTCGGGCGACCCCTTGCCGCAAGGAACGTCCGCGACCTCTTCTAGCCGCCCGAGGGTGACACCCGGCTCAACACGATGGCCAGCCGGGCCACCGCTTCCGGCATGCCCTGAACCGCCGCCAGGCGATACCAATGGATCGCCCGACGCAGGTCACGGCGAACGCCGTCGCCGGTCTCGTAGAGCAGGCCCAGCTCGCACTGGGAGCCCTCGTGCCCTTGCTGGGCCGAGCGGCGGAACCAGCGGGCGGCATGCGCGGGGTCGCGCTCGACGCCTTCCCCGATCAGGTAGCAGACGGCCAGGCTGTGCTGCGCATGGGCATCACCCTGGTCGGCGGCGGTGCGATACCAGCGCGCCGCCTGCGCATGGTCCTGGCGGACGCCTTTGCCCTGGTCATGCATCAGCCCGACCTGGCGCTGCGCCTCCGCGGACCCATCCAGCGCCAGCCGCAGGAAGAGGCGAAAAGCCGTGCCGTGCTCGTCGGCCAGAAAAGCCGACCAAGCCAGCGCCTCGCGCTCGTCGTTCGTATCACTCATGGCAGGGGTCTAGCACCCCTGACGCCCGAGGTGGCAGACGAATTCGCCACGACGGCCACATCGCCCCCGCTAATCGTCGGGGATCTCTGCACCACGGCCATTGCGACGCAACTCGGCCATGAAGTCGGGGCGTGCCGGTGCCTGCAGGCGATAATGGTCGCGCAAGGCCGCGTTGAGCCTTCCGCCGCGTTCCAGAATCTCATCTGCGAAACCGATCATGCGCGAGTTCGGCCAAGCGATCGGCCGAATCTCCCGGATCCGGGCGAAGATGGCCGGCTCGTCACCAAGCTTGGTATGCCGGGCCAGCAGTGTTGCGAGGGCAGCCGTCGAGCGCGAGATCCCGGCATGGCAATGCACCAGCAGATGCCGAAGGTGCGCACCAGCCGCGTCGAGTTCGGCCCCGAACGCCACCAATTGCTCGACGTGTGTACGCTCTGGCGCTTCCCATCCCGGCCAGGGGCCAATGATGTCATGGAAGCGCAGGGTGAGCCGGTGATGCGGATCATAGGCCGCAAAAGCCGCGGGCTCCGGGTAGCCCGGGTCGAGGATCGACAGCACATGGGTGGCACGGCCAGCACGATGTGACTCGAGCTCGTCCAGACCGCAAATGGTCAGACGGAGATCAGGCTCGAGCAGGGCGGTCTGCATGGTGCGCACTCTCTGACGGTTGCAAGGCACGCCGCCGTTGTGAAGGGTTTAGGTGAACGTCGTGCGGCAGTCAGGGCAATTCTTTCGGGGGGCGCTTGGCGTCCAGCATCTTAAGCACGGCGGCGGTGACAAAACTCGATACATCACCACCAAGGTGATGGATTTCCTTGACGAAGCGTGAGGAAATGAATTGGCTGGTCTCCGAGGCCATCAGGAACACGGTCTCGATCCGCGGATAGATGCGCTTATTGTTCGCCGCCATCTGAAACTCGTACTCGAAATCGGACACCGCACGTAGACCTCGAATGACCATGTCGGCACCGTTCTGGTGCGCGAAATGCATCAGCAGGGTCTGAAACGGGCGCACCACGATCTGCGTACCATTGAGCGCATTGGCCGCCATCAACGTCTCGATGTCGGCCTCGACCATATGGGTGCGTTCTTCCAGCGTGAACAGTGGCTCCTTGCCAGCATTGATCGCGACACCGATGATCAGCCGATCGACCAGAGTCGACGCCCGGCGAATGACATCGATATGCCCATTATGGACGGGATCGAAGGTCCCCGGGTAGATTCCTACACGCAATCGGGTCATGGCCGGTTTCTCGCCCCTGCCTCGGCCTAGCGCCGACGACCGACTCTAGCCCGCTGCCACCCGCGGGGGGACGAGGCAGGAAGCCGCTGGGTCATTCCTCGCCAGTCTCTTCACCATCGCCATCTCCTTCGCCTTCGCTCAGCCGAGCGGTCGAGACGATGTGCTCGTCCGATCCCGTATGGAACAGCTTGACACCTTGGGTATTGCGCCCGGCGATGCGGATGTCGTGCACGGGAATGCGGATGGTCTGCCCCTGGTCGGTCACCAGCATCACCTGATCCGCCTCTGCCACGGGGAAGGTAGCGGCAACCCGGCCGTTGCGCGCCGAGGTCTCGATGTTGATGATGCCCTGACCACCCCGGTTCGTTACCCGGTATTCGTAGGCCGACGTGCGCTTGCCGAATCCATTGATGGTGATCGTGAGCAAGAGCTGCTCTTTCGCCTCCAACTCGGCGAAGCGCTCCGGCGAAAGCAGCTCGGGCTCGACGTTCTCCAGCGGTTCGCTGCCGTTCTCGCCAGGTTGACGGCGCCGCGCGCCGCTAACCCGAAGATAGTCGTCTCGCTCCTCCGTTTCGACCTCGACATGGTCGATCACGGACATCGAGATCACCTCGTCACCCTCACCGAGGTCCATGCCGTTGACCCCCTCGGAGCTGCGCGACTTGAACACCCGCACAGCATGGGCGGGAAAGCGGATCGCCCGGCCGCCGGCCGAGGCCAGGATAATGTCGTGGTTGTCGCCCGACACCTCGGCGCCGATCAGGCGATCGCCCTCGTCTAGGCCCATGGCGATCTTGCCGTTGCTCGGCACGAAGATGAAGTCGGCCAGCTCGTTGCGGCGCACCTTGCCGCGCGCCGTCGCAAAGAAGACGCTCATGGTCTCCCAGAGCTTCTCGTCCTCGGGCAGTGGCATCACGGCACTGATGCTCTCGCCCTCGGTGAGCGCCGGAAACATGTTGATCATCGCCCGACCGCGCGCCTGCGGCGTTCCCAGGGGCAGACGGTACACCTTGAGCTTGTAGACCCGCCCGAGGCTGGAGAAGAACAGTACCGGCGTGTGGGTGCTGGCCACGAACATCCGCGCCACGAAATCGTCGTCGTGGGTGCGCATGCCCGTCTTGCCCTTGCCGCCCCGGCGCTGGGAGCGGAACGACGCCAACGGCACGCGCTTGATCCACCCCTTGTGGGTGACGGTGACGACCATGTCCTCGCGCTGGATCAGCTCCTCGATATCGAGGTCGGGCTCGGACTCGAGGTCGATGAAGGTCCGGCGCGGGGTATCGAACAGCTCCTTGACGCGCAGCAGCTCGGCTTTCATCACCTCGAGCAGCCGCTCGCGCGAGCGCAGGATGTGCAGCAGCTCGGCGATCTTCTTGGCGATCTCCTGTAGCTCGTCGGTCAGCCGGTCACGCTCGAGGGCCGTCAGCCGCTGTAGCCGCAGCTCGAGGATGGCCCTGGCCTGCTCGTCCGACAGCCGGTAGCCGTCGGGGGAGATCTGGTCAGCCCCCTCCCCTTCGTCGACCTGCACCAGCTGAATCAGGGGCAGGATGTCGGCGAGAGGCCACCGGCGAGCAATGAGAGCGGCCTTTGCCGCCTGCGGGTCCGCGGCCGCCCGGATCAGTGCGATCACCTCGTCGATATTGGCGACCGCGACCACCAAGCCGACAACGATGTGGGCGCGCTCGCGGGCCTTGGCGAGATCGAACGCCGTCCGGCGGAGGATGACCTCCTCACGGAAGCCGATGAAGGCTTCCAGCATCTCCCGCAAGCCCAGCTGCTCGGGCCGTCCGCCCCGCAGCGAGACCATGTTGATGCCGAAGCTGGTCTGCAGCGAGGTGAACTTGAACAGCTGGTTCAGCACGATGTCCGGGTCGGCCTCGCGCTTGACCTCGATCACCACCCGCACGCCGTGGCGGTCGCTCTCGTCGCGCAAGTCGGCGATGCCCTCGACCTTCTTCTCGCGCACAACCTCGGCGATGCGCTCGACCATCCGCGCCTTGTTGACCTGATAGGGCACCTCGGTGACGATGATCGCCGTCCGCCCGCGGACTTCCTCGAAGTTGGTCTTGGAGCGGACGATGATGCCGCCGCGGCCCTCGCGGTAGGCCTGCAGGATACCGTTGCGGCCGAGAATGATGGCTCCGGTCGGGAAGTCGGGGCCCTGAACGATGGTGGTGAGCTCGGCGAAGTCGAGATCGGGGTTGTCGATCAGCGCCACCGTGGCGTCGACGATCTCGCCCAGATTGTGCGGCGGGATGTTCGTCGCCATGCCGACCGCGATGCCGCCAGCACCGTTAACGAGCAGGTTCGGATACTGCGCCGGCAGAACAGAAGGCTCGTCGCGGCTCTCGTCGTAGTTAGGCCGGAAGTCGACGGTGTCCTTGTCGATATCGGCGAGCAGTGCGTCGGCGACTTTGGCGAGCCTGGATTCGGTGTAACGCATCGCCGCGGCCGGATCACCGTCCATCGAGCCGAAATTGCCCTGCCCGTCGATCAACGGCAGACGCATGCTGAAATCCTGTGCCATCCGGACCAGCGCGTCGTAGATCGCCGAGTCGCCGTGTGGATGGTATTTGCCCATCACGTCGCCCACGATCAGCGCCGACTTACGGTGCGGCTTGCCGAAATCGTAGCCGGCATCGCGCATGGCATAAAGGATGCGCCGCTGCACTGGCTTGAGGCCGTCGCGCACATCGGGCAAGGCACGGCTGACGATCACGCTCATGGCGTAATCGAGGTAGCTGCGCTTCATCTCCTCCTCGATCGGAACGATCTCGAAGGCGCGCGGCGGGGTGGTCGTGGCCACGGGGGAAGTCTCGTCAGGTGAAGGGCTTGAGACGGCATAAAAGCCGCCGACGGAACAGGCACGAAGCTAGCAGAGCGACGCCGGGTTTACAAGTTTACCCCCCGATACCCTCCAGCATCACCGCTTGCGAGAACTTCACGCAATCCAACAAGTGACACGGCGGTTCGACAGGAGCCGTGCATGGCAGGCCCCCACAATCTTGCCCGCTCCTTCTGGCTGGCCCTCGATCGATCATCCTGCCAAGTCCGAAGTACCATCCAGCGTCGCCGCACCATATAGGTGCCACAGAAATACCGCCGCAGCGCCACGATAGGGTCGCCAGGGCTCGACGAGCAGCCGAAGGGCTTTGGCGGTCGGGCGCCCGTCCAGGCGCTTGAGCCGTTGGTAGGCGATCTGCACCGCGAGATCGTCCGCCGGAAACACATCCGCTCGACCATGTGCGAACAGCAAATAGATCTCGGCGCTCCAGCGCCCGAACCCCTTTAGCCGCGTGAGGCTGGCCACGGCTGCCTCCTCCTCCAGGCGCTGCAACCCCGCCAGGTCGAGGTTCCCCTGCACCAGCGCTTCGGCCAGCCCGCGGGCATAGGCGATCTTCGGGCCGCTGAAGCCGGCGGCGCGCATGGCGAGGTCGTCGAGCCGGAGCAGGCCCTCGGGTGTCACCTCGCCGTCGAGCGCAACGGCCAGCTTGCGGGCAATGGCGGCCGCCGAGGCGGTGGAGACCTGCTGGGCGGCGATGATGTGGATCAACGTGGCAAATCCGGGCTCGCGACACCGTGCCCGCGGGTAGCCGTACCGGTCCAGCGCCCCTGCGATGTCGGCGTCGACCAGCGCAAGCGCCGCCAGCGCCGAGCGCAGGCGCGCTTCGTCAAGCGGTCCGTCTGTCTTAAGGATGGCAATTCCCGTGTCGCTCACGACGCCTCACCTAGCCCCACACCGGTGCATTGGCTAGACGGCATCGGTTGTGTTGGATGGAAGGACCCAATCCGCATGCGGCTGATGGCGGTTATCGGCGTGCTGATCGGCCTCGCCGGCGCCGGCACGCT
Organism: Geminicoccaceae bacterium; assembly: GCA_030824835.1. Classification (GTDB taxonomy): domain Bacteria; phylum Pseudomonadota; class Alphaproteobacteria; order Geminicoccales; family Geminicoccaceae; genus Benzoatithermus. The sequence goes on from JAPJRA010000005.1 coordinate 9,811, forward strand.
GGCGTGGAACGAGTTCGCCCTGGCGCGCCAGCTCGGCGCCCTGGCCGTGGCGCGAGCCCGCCTCGGTAGTGGGGGCGATGGCGGTGTCGTGCACGTCGTGGGCACCGCCTCGGCATCCGCCCCGGTACGCGACCCGATGTTCGGGTTCGCGGTCGAGGCACTTCGTCTCGAGCGCACGGCGGAGACCTATCAGTGGCTGGAGACCCGGGAGGGCTCCGGCGACAACAAGAACCTGCGCTACGAGAAGATATGGTCGCCGGAGCTGGTCCGGTCCGCCCGCTTCGAGCAGCGCTCGTTCCACACCAATCCCCCGAGCCTGTCGATCACCAGCGCCCAATTCCGCGCCGAGAACGTGGTGCTGTCGATGCGCGAGCTCGACCCGGTATTGGTGGACGCCCTGCCGGCGACGCGCGCATGGCGGCCCGACCGCGACAGCGTGGTTCACGCCGCCCGACTGCTGTTCACCCGCGCTGGCGACTGGCTCTACAGCGGTGATCCCGTCAACCCCAAGATCGGCGATGTCCGCGTCCGCTTCGCTGCAGCACCGGCGGGGTTGCTCTCGGTCGTGGCCGAGCAGGACGGTCGCCGGCTCGTACCATTTCGGGCCGCCGGCGGCGGCGCCGTAGCACTGGTGGCGTACGGTGACCTCGATGCCGAGGAGACGCTGCGCGCGGCCTTTAGAGCCGACTGGCGCGAGGCCTGGGCCCTGCGCGCCTTCGGGACAATGGCCGTGCTTCTGGGCACCCTTTTTGCCATGCCATTGCTGACGACGACCTTTGGCGGAAATGCCGCGTTCCATGGCCGTCGACGCGTTGGCACGATGCTCATGCTTGCCGCGGGGCTGGCTGCGGCGGTTTGCGCCATCAGCTGGATGGGAGCACGGATATTGCTTCAGCTCGCTCCATTAGCTGGCTGATTTCGCCGGGACGGCATCGCTGGCGATGCTGCCCTTCACTGCCTGCCAGGGCCATGTTAGGGGCGTCGCCCTAAGCGGGTGCAGCACTTTCCGGAGAGACCGATGGAACGCGAGTCGATGGCCTACGACGTGGTGATCGTGGGAGCCGGGCCGTCGGGGCTGGCGGCCGCGATCCGGCTCAAGCAGCTTGCGGCCGAGCACGATCGGGAAGTGTCGGTCTGCGTGCTGGAGAAGGGCTCGGAGGTCGGGGCCCACATTCTCTCCGGCGCCTGTCTGGAGCCGCGCGCGCTCGACGAGCTCATCCCCGACTGGAAGGACCGGGACGCACCGATCGACACGGCCGTCACGGAGGACCGGTTTCTCTATCTCACCGCCACCAAGGCCTACCGCCTGCCGACGCCACCGCAGATGCACAACGAGGGCAACTACATCGTCAGCCTCGGCAACGTCGTGCGTTGGCTTGGACAGCAGGCGGAGGCACTCGGGGTCGAGATCTACCCGGGCTTCGCCGCGGCAGAGGTGCTCTATGACGCCGACGGGCGCGTGATGGGCGTGGCCACCGGCAACATGGGGGTCACCAAGTCGGGCGAGGAAGGCCCCAACTTTCAACCCGGCATGGAGCTTCATGCGAAGTTGACGCTCTTTGC
>JAPJRA010000005.1:11383-23792 GCA_030824835.1 Geminicoccaceae bacterium
CTTTGCGGAAGGTTGCCGCGGCTCGCTCACCAAGACCCTGATGGAACGGTTCAAGCTGCGCGAGGGCGTCCAGCCGCAGACCTACGGTCTGGGCGTGAAGGAACTTTGGGAGATCAAGCCCGAGCAGCATGTCAAAGGCCGGGTGATCCATACGATCGGCTGGCCGGTCGACACGAAGACCTACGGCGGATCATGGCTCTACATGTTCGGTGAGAACTTGGTCTCGGTCGGCTACGTGGTCGGGCTCGACTACGCGAATCCCCACCTGTCGCCGTTCGAGGAGATGCAGCGCTACAAGACCCATCCTGCCATCCGACCGATCTTCGAGGGCGGGCGGCGCATTGCCTACGGTGCGCGCGCGCTGTCCGAGGGCGGCTTCCAGTCGATCCCCAAGCTGGTGTTCCCCGGCGGGGCCCTGATCGGCGACACGGCCGGCTTTCTCAACGTGCCGAAGATCAAGGGCACCCATACGGCGATGAAGTCCGGGATGACGGCGGCCGAGGCTGCGTTCGATGCGCTCGAGAGCGGCGGTGAGACGCCGTCGCTCGATGCCTACCCAGAACGGCTGAAGCAGACCTGGCTGTGGGACGAGCTCAGCTCGGTCCGGAATATCCGGCCGGCCTTCCACTGGGGGCTGTGGCCGGCCCTGGCCTATTCGGCGTTCGAAACGTACGTGTTGCGCGGGAAGGCCCCTTGGACCCTGGGGCACCGCGCCGATCACACGTCACTGAAGCCAAGCGCCGAATGTCCACGCATCGACTATCCGCGACCGGACGGCAAGCTCACCTTCGACAAGCTGTCGTCGGTTTTCCTGTCCAACACCAATCATGAGGAAGACCAGCCGGTGCATCTGCGGCTGAAGGACCCGGCCGTGGCGGAGACACTCAACCTGCCGGTCTACGACGGCCCCGAGCAGCGATACTGCCCGGCCGGCGTCTATGAGTATGTGGCCACTGCCGACGGCGTCCGGCACTTGCAGATCAACGCGCAAAACTGCGTGCACTGCAAAACCTGTGATATCAAGGACCCGTCCCAGAACATCGACTGGGTCACCCCCGAGGGCGGCGGCGGGCCAAACTATATCGGCGGTATGTGACCGTCGGCGGCCCTCGCTCGGGGCCGCCTACTGTGTCTTCGGAATCAGGTTCAGATCGAGCTTGGCCGGTGGCGGAGCACTGCTTTGGCTGGGTGCCGCCGGCGCCGGTGCCGGCGCTGCTGCGCCCGAACTGGGCCGTGCCGCCGCAGCGCCGGGGCGTTGCGGACCGGCGTAAAACAGGCCCATCAAGGTAATGTCATCCGGCATGCCGGATGGGTTGAGCCCGACTTTCTTCTGGAATTCCTGCACCGCGCTCTGAGTACCGGGACCGAACACACCGTCGGCACCACCTTTCAGGAAACCCAGTTCGATCAGCCGAGCCTGGATGTCCTTGATGCCGTCACGGTAAAGGTAGAGGGCATCGTTGCCGTCGCCGATCTTCACCCGGTCGGCCGCGGTGGTGATCTTGTCCGGCGCGATGACGACGCGGATCATCTCGTTGACCACCTGCACCACGGCCGCGTCGGGATGCTGCTTGCAGACGTTGAACACGAGCTGCGCGAACAATTCCGGCGACTGCCACGCAAAGACGTCGAACGTGCCCTTGTCCAGGGTGTTGTAGGCAGTGACGTAGCCATCGAGCCACGGGCCGGTCTGCTTGCACTCCTCCTTCTTGCCCTCGCAGAGCTCGATGAAGCGCTGGCATGTGGCCCGGCCAAGTCCATAAGGCTGGAAGCGGTTCTGAGAATCGGCTGCTTCTGCCGCCGCGGAACTCACGATGGCCAGTGCTGCCCCCAGGCGAATAATCGACCTCATTGTCCGCAATCTCTCCTGTCCGGCCCGACCATGGCGGGCCCGCCGCCAGCTATACTGGATAGGGTGGCTTGTCGAAGCCTTTGGGCGACAGCGTAAATACCTCCACCCCGTCCTCGGTCACGCCGACCGTGTGCTCGAACTGGGCTGACAGCGAGCGGTCACGGGTCACCGTGGTCCAGCCGTCCCCAAGAATCTTCACCTCGTGGCGTCCGGCATTGATCATCGGCTCGATCGTGAACAACATTCCAGGCCGCAGCGTCAACCCCTCACCGGGGGTCCCGTAGTGTTTCACCTCCGGCGAATCGTGGAAGACGCGGCCCAGGCCATGTCCGACGAAATCGCGGACGACCGAGAAGCGGTTCTCCTCGGCAATTCGCTGAATGGCGTGGCCGACATCACCAAGAGTGGCACCCGGACGAACGGCGCGGATGCCGGCCCACATCGCCTCGAAGGTGACCTCGACCAGCTTCTGGGCCTTCACCGAAGCCTTGTCGCCGATGATGAACATGCGGCTGGTGTCGCCGTACCAGCCGTCAAGCACGACGGTGACGTCAATGTTGGCGATATCGCCGTCGTGAAGCCGCTTGTCGTCGCTGGGAATCCCATGATTGACGACGTGGTTGATCGAGATGCAGCAGCTCTTCGGGTAGCCACGATAGCCGAGCGTCGCCGAAATCGCATGATGCTCGTGCATGAAGTCGGCAATGCGCCGGTCGAGCTCGCCCGTGCTCACGCCTCGACGCACGAACGGTGTGATGAAGTCCAGCGTCTCGGCCGCCAGCCGTCCCGCTGCCCGCATGGCAGCGAAGGCCTCGGGCCCGTGCAGCGGCACCGGGCGCCTGGTGCCGTCCTTGTCGATGATCATCTGGTCGGCCATGCGCGCGACGTCTCGATAAATTCGGGCGGATTGGGGGCGGCGAGCGGAAGGGCGGGGGTTAGCACCGCCGACCGTCGGCTGTCAAACCAGGCACCCGGCAGCTCAGGCCGAAGGTGCCAACACCTCCGGATTGAGCAGGAACCCCGGCCCCGGATCCCGACCGGCCAGGACCGCCAGTGCGTTCTCGACCGAGCGCTCGGTCATGGCACGCACCGCGGCAGCACTGAGCCCTGCCACGTGTGGGGTGAGCACAACCTGCTCGAGCCGCCGCAGCGGCGACTCTGGTAGGGGCTCGGTCTCGAACACGTCCAGCGCCGCGCCTGCGATACGCTTGTCCTCCAAGGCCTGCACCAGGGCAGCCTCGTCGACCAGGCCGCCGCGGGCAGTGTTGATCAGGATGGCGGTGGGCTTCATCGCCGCCAGCCGCCGCGCGTCGATCAGATGCCGGGTCTCCGCATTCAGCGGCGCGTGCAGGGATACGAAATCCGACCGGGCGAGAAGCTCGTCCAGCTCCACCACTCGATAGCCCAGGCGCGCCACCGTATCCGCCTCGGCGACGGGGTCGGCGACGAGCACCTCCATGTTGAAGCCGAGGCACCGCTTGGCGACCGCGCGCCCGATGCGGCCGAAGCCGATGATCCCAGCGGTCGTTTCGTGCAGACGGCCGTGCAGTAGCCTGTCCCACGCACCTGCCCGCACGCCACGATCATACTCGACGACCCGGTGCGCCGCAGCCAACATCAGTGCCATGGTGTGGTCGGCCACGGCGTCGTGGTTGGCCCCGTAGGCCATCGCCACGGCGACGCCATGCCTGGTCGCCGCCGCCACGTCGACCTGATCGTAACCAACGCCGAGCCGAGCCACCACCTTGAGCGCCGGCGCCGCCGCGAAGACGCGTTCGGTGTAGGGCTCGACCCCCGCTATCGTCGCCACCACCCCATTCAGGCTCTCGATCAGCTCGGACTCGGTGAGGGTCCGGCCGAGGTCGATCCAGCGAATATCGAACCCGGCCTCGATGAGCGGCGCCAGATATTCTTGGAAGTCCTGCAGCACGGGCACCGCGCACAACACGGCGCCGGGCCATGCGGCCGCAACAGGGCGCAGCTCACGTAATCTGGCCTCGGTGACGAATGGTTCGCGAGCCTCGCGAAACCACGCGGCGTGTGCCGATTCGCGGTGTGCAGCGAATGCCTCGTCGCTGGCGAACTGCTCGGAGAACACCAGCAGCCCCAGATCGTCTTGCGGCGCCACCAGCTCGAAGCGCAGGCAGCCCGGCTCCGCGGCCAGCGTGTTGCGGACATGCCGTTGCGCCAGCTCGAGCATGGCCTCCCGGTGCGCCGGGTCGAAGCGCAGCTCGGCGATGATCGTGAGGGGCTCGGGCGCGATCCGTGGGTTGGGGGGCATCTGGCATCCAGCTCGGATCTAGCGATTGCTCAACCCGGTAAAGCGGATCGCACCATAAGGCGCAAGTTATGGCGCCCAGCGTGCCCGCTCATACCTCCCGCCGACCCGATCAACGCTGACGCCCCTGCCCGGCGACACTCCCACCCGATCGCCTTCACCGCATGACGGTGGCGTAGAGCCTTTCCATCAGAACGCCGACTTGATCCGTGCCCTCGGGGGGCTGCGAGTTGATGGTCACGGCCAGAACCAGGTCGTCCTTCGGGAAATAGGCGAACGTGCCGCGATATCCCAGATTGATGCCCTCGTAGAACCAGAAGCGACCCAGCCGCGGGTGATAGAGCTGTGCCAGACCCAAGCCAAATCCCCCGGGATCGCTCGGGGTCACATGGGCGATGGGCTTTCCGGTCCTCGTCGAAACCAGCTGCTTCATCTGCTCTAGCTGGGCCGGCGCTACCACCCTGCCGCCGAACAGGCCCCTGATCCATTTGGCAAGGTCGCGTGGCGTCGACACGATTCCGCCGGCCGCACCCGTCCAGCTCACATCCGCACGCCGCATGTCCTGGCCTTTCAGCGGCGTCAGCGGCCCCACCGTGCAGTCGGGTCGATACTCACCGCAAGTCGGGTTCTCGAAGTAGCCACTAGCCATGCGCGCGATGACTTCGTCGGGCAGCTTCCAGCTGTCGTAGAAGGTGTCGTGCAGTCCGAGCGGCTTGAAGATTCGCTCGCGAAGCTGACGGTCATAGCTGGCCCCGCCCGCTTTCTCGACGATCATGCCCGCGAGGATGTAGTTGGTGTTCGAGTAGAAATAGCCCTTGCTCGTCGGCAGATGGTAGCTCGGCGTCGGATAGGCGTACGCGACCAGCTGCTCGGTCGTGAAATGCCTGTACTTGTTGTTCGCCTGCGCCCGCATGAACCGCGGCGCCTCGCTGTAGGTCGGGATGCCGCTGGTCATGTTCAGCAGATGGCGGATGCGGACCTTGGCCCATGCCGGATATTGCGGCAGCCAGTCACCCACGGTCTGGTCGATGTCGAGGCGACCCGTCTTTTCCAGCTTGAGCAGGAGGGCCGAAGTGAAAGCCTTGGTGTTGCTGCCGATACCCATGAGGACCCGATCGTCGATCGGAACCCGACGCGACCGGTTCGTTGTGCCGGCAACCACGGCGATGCCCGGATCGCGGGCTCCGGTGCTGACAAACGCCGAGACGGCGGTGATGCCCTCAGGCTTGCGGCGGGACGACAGGTAGGCGTCGACATCGGCCTGCAATCGTGCCCGTAACGAGGTCCGGGCCGTTGCCGTACCGGCGGTCAATGTAACCAAGCCGGTCACCAAGCCTGCCCGCACCAACATGCGACGATCACATTTTCCAACCATCTCGCGTCTCCCTACCGTTCCATTCCTCCTTCTAGGAGCGGTTCGCCGGCCAACCCAGGGCGGCAATGGGGAAGTTCATGGAATTCAGTGGAAGTTCCACGCGGAAGGGGAGGCATTATCCACCTCAGGCGGCCGACGCGGCGCGGCCACCCAGCAGCGAGTAGATCCCGGCGGCGACCACCACGCCGGCACCGACGAGCGTCAGCGCGTCCGGGACATCGCCGAAGCCGAGATAGCCGATGATCACCGCCCACAGCAGAAGCGTGTAGGTGAACGGCTGCACCACCGCTGCCGGGCTCAGCTGCAACGCCTTGATCATGGCATAATGACCGACCCCGCCCAGTGCCGCCACCAGCACGAACAGCGGCCAGTGCTCGAGCGGTGGCGGCCGCCAGGCGAAGGGCACCACCACGCTCAGCGCGATGGCCCCCACGACGAGCTGCCAGAGCAGGCTGGTCTCGGCCGAGTCGACACGGCCGACCAGGCGGGTCAGCACCTGATAGAGCGCGTAAAGCACGACGGACAGCAGCGCCACAAGCGAGGCCGGCTGGATCGCCCCGACGCCCGGTCGAACGATGAGCAGGACGCCCAGCAGACCCACGCCGATGGCGGCCCAACGGCGCGCGCCGACCGCTTCACCCAGCAACGGCACGGCCAGCGCCGTCACCGCCAACGGCGTCAACGCGAGAATGGCGTGGACGTCGGCCAACGGCAATCGCCCGAAACACCAGACGACCAGACCGATCTCGGTCACCAGCAGCATCGAGCGCAAGACCTGCAGCCATGGGCGGGCCGACCGTAACGACCGGCCGGCACCGCTGGGTCCCAGCACGAGCACCATCAACGGAATGGTGAAGACGTAGCGCAGCCAGATGATCTGCGGGGTGGGGTAGCGCGTGCTCAGATACTTGCTGGCCGCGTCCATGAGCCCGAACATGAGCATCGCCAGCAGCGTGATCAGGATGCCGCGATATTCCGGGGCGATCCGGAGAGCGGCCGTTGGCGCGGCCACGGCTCAGGCTCGGCCGATGGGCGGCGGACGGCGCAAGGAGAAGCCGACCTCCCGATCGAACGCAGCGGCGACGCGCAGCAGTAGGCCTTCGGCGAAGGGGCGAGCGACGAGTTGCAGGCCGATCGGCATTCCTGCCGCGTCGAGGCCGACGGGCAGGCTCAGCGCCGGCAGGCCAAGATAGTTGAACGGACCCACCAGGGCGCCGATCCGGTTCGCCACCGCCACGAACTGCGCATCGCCGCCCGTATCGGTGTCGGCGATCCGCGGCGTCGCCACCGGGGTGGTCGGCAGGGCGACGATGTCGGCATCGGCCATCGTCTCGGTACAGAAGCGCTCCAGCACGGGGCTGCGCGCCGAAAGCGCACGTAGATAATCCGCCGCGGACAGGGCGAAGCCGGGGTCCAGCCTGGCCACGGTCTGCTCGTTGTAGCGATGCCGCCGGGTGGCGACCTGCTCTCGATGGAACGCCGCGCACTCCGCCAGCATCACCACCCGTCGCAGGGCGTTCAGATGCTCGAACGACGGCAATGTGACCGGCCGCACCGACATCCCGGCCTCACCCAGGACCGTCACGGCGCGAGCCACAGCGGCAGCTATCTCGGCATCCACCGGCGCATGCGGGTCTTCGGCGGCCACGGCCAAGCGCACGCCGTTCAGGTCCCGGCCGAGCTCCGCCCGGTAGTCTGGCACCCGACGAGTCGAGGTGGTGGGATCGTTGGGATCGTGGCCGGCGATGACACCCAGGATCAGCGCCAGATCCTCGGGCGAGCGCGCCAGGGGGCCGATGTGATCGAGCGAGAACGACAGGGGCATGCAGCCGTGGCGGCTCACCCGGCCATAGGTCGGCTTGATCCCGAACAGGCCGCACAAGGAAGCCGGGCCGCGGATCGACCCGCCGGTATCCGAGCCCAGCGTCGCCGGCACCAGGCGGGCCGCCACCGACGCGGCCCCGCCACTGCTGGACCCGCCCGTGAGCCGGCTGCGATCCCAGGGGTTCTGCGGATGGCCGGTATGGGGATTGTGCCCGGTGATGCCCAGCGCATATTCGACCATGTTCAGCCGGCCGACATCGATCGCACCGGCGGCATCGAGGCGCGAGAGCACGGTAGCCGTGACCGTCGGCCGCTGCCCACGGGAGATCAGCGAGCCGCACTCGGCAAGATGGCCGGCCCGATAGAACATGTCCTTGTGCGCGAGCGGCACGCCATGCAGCGGCCCCATCCCGGTGCCGCGCAGGCGGGCGGCATCGGCGGCATCGGCGGCGGCGAGCGCCTGATCGGCCTCGAGACGGGCCACGGCGTTCAAGGCGCGCCCCGGCCCATCCAGGGCCTCGAGCACGGCCTGGGTGGCCTCGCGGCTGCTGACCTCGCCGGCGCGCAGCTTCGTGGCCAGCTCGGCCAGGCCCCAGGAGAGGATCTCGGCCGCACTCATGACGCGGCCGTCTCGTCAGGCGCCAGCCGCTCGAGCATGACCGCAAACGTCGCCGGCTCGCTGCCGAACGGCAGGTCCACGGTGGCCTCGCGCACCAGCCCCGCCAGCTCCACCGCCGCCGCCACGGCGGCGGCCGAGACGACGATACCCGATCCGGTCTCGACCTCGGCCGATTCATCCATGGCTGCCTCCCCTGCGCGCGGACGGGGCTCCCTTACCATCCGTGCGTGCTACACTCCAGGCGGGCGAGCAGGGGGGACGTCATGGCAGATCTGGCACCGGCGCATGCGCTCGGTGATGTGGCGGCCGACGAGCGGCTGGCGGTCATGCGGGCCATCGAGAGGAAGCTCCTGTGGCTGTCCAGCTGGACGATCCACAACGCCAACCACCTCCGCCCGAGCCGGGACAAGCTCAAGGTCGGCGGGCATCAGGCGTCCTGCGCTTCGGTGGCCAGCATCATGACGGCCCTCTTCTTCGACGTGCTGCGCCCCGGCGACCGGGTGGCGGTCAAGCCGCATGCGAGCCCGATCTACCATGCCGCCATGCACCTGCTCGGGCGCGAGCCGATCGAGCAGCTGAAGAAATTCCGGGCGCTGGGCGGGGCGCAGTCCTATCCGTCGCGTACCAAGGACAAATGCGGCGTCGACTTCTCGACGGGCTCGGTCGGCCTGGGTGCCGCGATGACCCTCTTCGCCTCGCTGACCCAGGACTATGTCCGTTTGCACGAGCTCGTCCCGACGGATCGGCCCGCCGGGCGGATGGTGGCGATCGTCGGCGACGCCGAGCTCGACGAGGGCAACATCTACGAGGCCCTGCTCGAAGGCTGGAAGCATGACGTCCGCAATGTCTGGTGGGTGATCGATTACAACCGCCAGAGCCTGGACCGGGTGGTGCCCGAGCTGCTGTTCGCCAAGATCGAGCAATTCTTCGGCACCGTCGGCTGGCGCGTGGTCACGGTGAAGTACGGCAAGAAGCTGCAGGCGGCCTTCGCCCGGCCGGGCGGCGAGGCGCTGCGGGAGTGGATCGACGGCTGCCCGAACGACCTCTACGCCGCCTTGTGCTTCAAGGGCGGGGCCTCGTGGCGCGCCCATCTGGAGAGCGATCTCGGCGGCAACGCCGCGATCAGGAATCTCCTCGACACCCACGACGACGACGCGCTGGCGGCGCTGATGACCAATCTCGGGGGTCACGATCTCGAGGCCCTGCTCGAGGCCTTCCATGGTGCCATCGATGATCGGCCGCATTGCTTCATCGCCTATACCGTCAAGGGCTGGGGCCTGCCGCTGGCGGGTCACAAGGACAACCATGCCGGTTTGATGAATCCCGAGCAGATGGCGGTGCTGCAGGCGGCGCATGGCGTCCCGGCGAGCCAGGAATGGTCGGTCGACGCGGGGTTGGGCCTGGGCGAGGGGCGGCTCGCGGCATTCCTGGCCGACGTGCCCTATCGAAGCCGGATCGAGCGCCACGACGCGGCGCCGGTGCCCGTGCCTGCGACCTTGCCGATGGGGCGGCGGACGGCGCAGGCGTCGACGCAGGAGGCGTTCGGGCGGGTGATGGGCGAGCTTGCCCGCAGTGACCTGCCCCTGGCGGCACGGATCGTCACGACCTCGCCCGATGTCACCGTGTCGACCGGCCTCGCCGGCTGGGTCGGCAAGCGAGAAGTGTTCAGCCGCAGCGACCACGAGGACGTTTTTCGCGCCGAGCAGGTCCTCTCACCGACGCCGTGGCGGGAGAATCGGACGGGGCAGCATCTGGAGCTGGGGATCGCCGAGAACAACCTGTTCTTGAACCTAGCCAGCCTCGGGCTGGCGCACGACCTGTTCGGGGCGCGACTGCTGCCGATCGGCACGCTCTACGACCCGTTCATCGCCCGCGGCCTCGATGCGCTGAACTATGCCTGCTACCAGGATGCGCGCTTCCTGCTCGTGGCCACCCCTTCCGGCATCAGCCTGGCCCCGGAAGGCGGCGCGCACCAGTCGATCGGCGCGCCCCTGGTCGGGATCAGCCAGCCTGGCCTGACCTCGTTCGAGCCGGCCTTCGCCGACGAGGTCGCCGTGATGCTGCACTGGGCGTTCCAGCATCTGCAGAAGCCCGACGGCGGCTCGGTCTATCTGCGCCTGAGCACCCGGCAGATTGCGCAGCCCGAGCGCGAGATGACGCCGGCGCTGGCCGATTCGGTGCTTACGGGGGCCTACTGGCTGCTGGCGCCCGAGCCCGGTGCCGAGCTGGCGCTCGTCTGCAGCGGCGCAGTCGCTCCAGAGGCGCTCAAGGCCCTGGGCGCCGTGCGCGAGGACATTCCTGGCGCCGGCCTGCTGCACGTGACCTCGGCGGATCGGCTCGACGCCGACTGGCGCCGGCACGGCCGCGGCGGCGCTGCCGCGCGCCTGCTGGCGCCGCTGGCGAGCGACGCGGCCCTGGTCACCGTGCTGGACGGGCATCCGGCGACGCTGTCGTGGCTGGGCGCGGTGCTCGGCCACCGGGTGCGGGCGCTTGGCGTAGACCGGTTCGGCCAATCGGCCGATCTCCTCGACCTCTATCGTGTCCACGGGCTCGACGCCGGTGCGATCCTGGATGCGTGCGCCGCAGCCTTGCTGCGCGCCTGAGCCGCCGGTGTCAGGCGCGCGGCACCACCAGCGAAAAGCGCGTGCCCTCATCGGTTGACCACTGCGTTCGGCCACCGATCTGGCCGGCAAGCATGGCGATCAGCCGCAAGCCCAGAGACTGCGGCCCGATCGCGGCTGCGGTCCCCGCCGAGCCGATGCCGTTGTCGCTAATCACCAGCTCGATCGCGTCTTCCGTTCGGCCGAGCGTCACCAGGATCTCGCCGCGGCGGCCGTCCGCGAAGGCGTGCTTGAAGGCGTTGGAGACCACCTCGTTCACGATCAGGGCCAGGGGCGTGGCGGCATCGAGCGGGAGCTGTACCGATTCCGCGGCTTCGACGCGGCAGGTGATCCGCTCGCGCTCGGCGCCATAAATCTGCGCGAGGTCGGCGCAGATGGTCTTGATCAGCTCGTCGGCGCCAAAGGTGCCCGCATCCGCGCTGCGGTAGAGCTGCTCGTGCACTCTGCCCATGGCACCGATTCGCTCCAGGCTTTCCTGGAAATAGGGCTTCAGCGCCGGCGGCACCTTCCGCGACTGGAGCGAGATGAGGCTGGAGACGACCTGCAGATTGTTCTTCACCCGATGCTGGATCTCGCGCAGCAGCACTTCCTTCTCCGCCAGCGCCGCGCGCAGTCGGGCATTGGTGGCCTCGAGTGCCGCCGTGCGTTCGCCGACCCGCTGCTCGAGCTCGTGGTTGAGCTGACGGACACTGCCCTCGACCCGCAAGCGCTCGTCGATCTGAAGCGCCAGGGCTCGATTGGCATTCTCGAGCTGCCCCCGGCTGGGCAAGGCCAGAGCATCGGGAAGGATCCGCCAGAGCAGCGCCGCCGTGACCATCGAGACGCCGGCGGTGACGAGCTTGATACCGCCATCCAGCCAGTAATCCGGCTGCCACAGGGTCCACACGCCCATCACATGGGTCGTGCCGCAGGCCAGGATGAAAGCCGCGAACAGCGCGAGGACCCGCGGAAACACGAGATCCTGACGATGAGCCAGGATATAGAGCAGCGCGAAGGGGATCGAGTAGTAGGACAGCGCGATCAGGGTGTCCGAGAGCGCATGCAGCCAGATCAGCTCGGGGCGCCACAGGAAGCACATGCCGTGAGGCATGAACTCGTCGGACGACAGGTAGTCCGTCAGGTGACCCAGCATTGATGGCCTCCCCGCAGCAGCTGGCCCATATCGTAGTCCCTCAGCGAGCAGGAAGGCAGGCGCGCGTGCCCGCGGCTTGCCCGTGCCTGAGCCCCGCTGTACATCGGCGACAGAGTAGGGAGTAGGCCTACCGGCCGTCGCCGACGAGTAAACCAGGGAGGAAGACCCAACCGATGGACATGACCGGCGAATATCGGATTCCGGCGCCGCGCCAGCGGGTGTGGGAAGCGTTGAACGATCCGGAGATCCTCAAGGCGGCGATCCCCGGCTGTGAGGAGCTGAACAAGGTCGGCGACGACGAACTCGAGGCACGGGTCAAGGCCAAAGTCGGCCCGGTCAGCGCCACCTTCACCGGCAAGGTCACGCTGAGCGACCTGAACCCGCCCGAAAGCTATCGCATTTCCGGCGAGGGCAAGGGCGGTGCCGCTGGCTTCGCCAAGGGCGGGGCCGAGGTCAATCTGACCGAGGACGGCGCGGGCACGATCCTGCGCTACGCGGCCAAGGCCGATGTCGGCGGCAAGCTGGCCCAGATTGGCTCGCGGCTGATACAGGGCACGGCCAAGAAGATGGCCGACGATTTCTTCGGCAAGTTCAGCGCTATCGTCGGCGATCGCTTCGCTGCCGAACAGCCGGCCGCACCCGAGCCTGCGCCGACGCTGCCGCCGCCGACCTGGGCCCCGGCCCCTACAGCGGCCGAGGCGGCTCCAC
>JAPJRA010000413.1 GCA_030824835.1 Geminicoccaceae bacterium
GGGCGATCCTGCTCAAGGGTCCTCCGCGCGACCAGGGCCTGATCGACGTCAAGCTCGGCAAGTCCGGGCCGGCGGGCCAGGAGAAGATGCGGGTCCGCTTCGAGGACGACGAGGAGGAGGGCGAGGTCAAGAACGCCCGCACCCGGTTCATGGTCCTGGCCCGGGCGGGCAAGGTCGCGGCCTGGACGGCGCTGATGCCGCTCACCGGCCGGACCCACCAGCTGCGCGCGCATACCGCGGCCATCGGCACGCCGATCCTGGGCGACGGCAAGTATGGCGGTGCCGCCGCCCACCCCGCCGGGGCGCCCAAGGGCCTGGTGCTGCACGCCCGCGAGCTGGACCTGCCGCTGCCCGGCCGCGGCCGCCTGCGCCTCAAGGCCGAGCCGCCGGCCTCGTTCAAGGAGGCGCTGCAGTGGCTGGGCCTGCAATCACCGGAGCTGCCGGGCGCCAGCCTCGACGAATGGCCGGATTGAGCGGGAGGTCCTTCAGTGTCGTGGGGCCAGGACCCCGTCCAGAAACTCCACCGTGTCGTCGAGTGCTCGAAACAGCCAGCGGAACGGGTTGGCCAGCGCCAGCAGCAGGCCGACATGACCGTGCCGCGGGTAGAGTCGCAACCGGGCGTCGTTGCCGGCGGCCCGCATCGCCTCGGCCAGCCGCAGGCTGTTGATCGGCAGCACGCGGCGGTCGATGCCGCCATGCGCCAGCAGCATGGGCGGCGCATGCGGCCGGACCAGCCGCACGACGTGGGCGCGGCTGGGGTCGCTCCGGCTGGGTGCGAAGATCTCCCGGGTCTCCTGGTATTCCAGCGGGTTCAGCGCGTAGGGCCCGGCAAGGCCGACCACGCCGCGGATCAGCCCCGGCGACACCCCGGCCTGCTCCAGATAGGACGGGTCCAGCGCCACGGCCGCGGCGTTGTAGGCACCCGCCGAGTGACCCATCAGCGCGATGCGGCCCCCGTCGAGGCCGTAGTCGGCCGCGTGCCGGTGCAGCCAGCCGACGGCGGCGGCGGAATCATGGAGGAAGTCGGGGAAGCGCGCCTCGGGATAGATGCGGTAGTCGGGCACCGCCACGGCGAAGCCGCAGGCCACCATGGCCTGCGCCAGGAAGCGGTAGGTGCCGCGGGCACCGGCATCCCAGCCGCCACCGTAGAGGAACACGACCAGTCGGTTGGGGCGGCGCCGCGGCGGCGGCAGGTAGAGGTCGAGCCGCTGCCGCGAATGGGGGCCATAGGGCACCCCGTCATGCAGGGTCAGCGATGGGCGCGGCATGCACGCCTCGAGCATCCACGACGACGAGTTGCCGCGGCCGCTGCCATGTGCGAGTCGATCGAAGTAGTCGCCGAGCATCCTGGCCACTCCCGAGCCATACTCGTGGCGGCGACCCGGCTTCGCGACCGGAGCCGCACGCCATGTTATGAAGACACTAACCATGCCAAAGGTGGCGACACAGTGACGGGACTCACACTATCGTGCGACTAATTGTGTTCGACTGTGACGGGACCTTGGTCGACAGTCAGGTCGGCATCATCACCTGCGCCCAGGCGGCCTTTCGCGCCGAGGGCCTGGCACCCCCGTCCGCTGCGGCCGTGCGCCGGATCGTGGGCCTCTCCCTGGTCGAGGCCATGCAGCAGCTGGCGGACGATCCCGATCCGGCATTGGGCCTCCGCCTGGCCGAGAGCTACAAGGCGGCCTTCATCGAGTACCGCTCGGTGCCGGGCTTTCATGAGCCGCTGTTTCCCGGCACGCGCGAGCTGCTGGATGCCCTGCTCGAGCGCGACCTTGTCCTGGGCGTGGCCACCGGCAAGGCCATGCGCGGGCTCCGCTTCGTGCTCGAGCATCATGGCCTCGGCCATTATTTCGTCACGCTGCAGACCGCGGACCTGCACCCGAGCAAGCCGCATCCGGCCATGCTGCATGCCGCCATGGCGGAGACCGGGTTCGAGGCCGAGGCCACGATGCTGGTCGGCGACACCACCTTCGACATCCTGATGGCGCGGGCGGCCGGGGCGATGCCCGTGGGGGTCGCCTGGGGCAACCACGCGCCCCACGAGCTGACCGATGCCGGTGCCGTACGGGTCCTCGACCGGTTCGAGGAGCTGCACCAGCTGCTGCCCGAGCGGGAGCCCTTGATCTAGCTCAACACGGGTGCCCGCCTGCGAGCGCATCATGCTCCCAAAGCCGCAGGGAGGTGATGATGGCCGCAGCCCGTTACGTGCGCTGGTTCTCGGAGCTGACGATGGCCGACGTGGGCCTCGTCGGCGGCAAGAACGCGAGCCTGGGCGAGCTCTACCGGGAGTTGGTGCCGGTGGGCGTGCCCGTGCCCAACGGCTTCGCGTTGACCGCCCAGGCCTTTCGTGAGGCGCTCGACCGGGCCCAGGCCTGGGCGGCGCTGCACGCCGAGCTGGACCGGCTGGACAAGGCCGACATCGCCGCTCTCGCCCGGGCCGGGCGGCGATGTCGGGAGATCGTCTATGAGGCCGGCCTCGCTCCGGAGATGGAGGCCGAGGTGCTGGCGGCCCATGCCCGGCTGGCGGCCGAGTATGGCGACGAGCTGTCGGTGGCGGTCCGCTCCTCGGCCACGGCGGAGGACCTCCCGACCGCGAGCTTCGCCGGCCAGCACGACACCTACCTCAACGTGCGCGGCGCCCGTGCCCTGGTCGACGCGGTGCGGCGCTGCCAGGCGTCCCTGTTCACCGACCGGGCGATCTCCTACCGGATCGACAAGGGCTTCGACCATTTCCAGGTGGCCCTGTCGGTGGCCGTGCAGAAGATGGTCCGCTCGGACCTGGCCAGCGCCGGCGTGATGTTCTCGATCGACACCGAGACCGGGTTCGAGGACGCGGTGTTCGTCACCGGCGCCTGGGGGCTGGGCGAGAACGTGGTCCAGGGGGCGGTCGATGTCGACGAGTTCTACGTCCACAAGCCCACCTACCGGAGCGGCCATCGCTGCGTCCTGCGGCGCGTCCTGGGCGCCAAGAAGATCAAGATGGTCTACGCCGAGGGTCGCACCCGCGAGCCGGTGCTCAACAAGGTGACCAGCGCCGAGGAGCGGCGGCGCTTCTGCCTCGATGACGACCAGGTGCTGACGCTCGCCGGCTATGCCATCAAGATCGAGGACCATTACGGCGCCCGGGCCGGCCGTCCCACGCCCATGGATATCGAGTGGGCGCTGGATGGCATCGATGGGCGGCTCTACGTCGTCCAGGCGCGGCCGGAGACCGTGGCCTCGCAGGCTCGGGCGGGCGTGACCCAGGAGTTCAGCCTCCAGGGCACCGGCGAGGTGCTGGCGACCGGGCGGGCCATCGGCACCAGGATCGCCGCGGGGCCGGTGCGGCTGATCAGCGACGTGCGGGCGCTGGCCGCCTTCCGGCCCGGCGAGGTGCTGGTCGCCGACACCACGACCCCCGACTGGGAGCCGGTGATGAAGCGGGCGGCGGCCATCGTCACCAACCGCGGCGGGCGGACCTGCCACGCCGCGATCGTGGCCCGTGAGCTCGGCATCCCAGCCGTGGTCGGGGCGGAAGACGCGACCACGAAGCTCGCCGACGGTGCCGTGGTCACCGTTTCCTGTGCCGAGGGCGATGTCGGCCGCATCTATGCGGGTGCCGTCCCGTTCGAGGCGCGCACGGTGGACATCGCCGCCATCGAGCGGCCCGCGACGCAGGTGATGCTCAACCTCGGCAACCCGGAGCGGGCCTTCGGCCTCGCCCACCTGCCGGCCGACGGCGTCGGCCTCGCCCGGCTCGAGTTCATCATCAACGAGTACATCAAGGCCCACCCGATGGCGCTGCTGCATCCCGAGCGCATCGCCGGCGCCGGCGACCGCGAGGCCATCGCCGCCATGGTCGACGGCTGGACGTCCGGCCGCGCGTACTTCGTCACCCGGCTGGCGGAGGGCGTCGGCACCATCGCCGCCGCATTCTGGCCGCGGCCGGTGATCGTCCGCCTGTCGGACTTCAAGTCCAACGAATATGCGGCGCTCCTGGGCGGGGCTGCCTTCGAGCCGCAGGAGGAGAACCCGATGCTCGGGTTCCGCGGTGCCTCGCGCTATGCGCATCCGGCCTACCGCGACGCGTTCGCCCTGGAGTGCGCGGCGATGCGTCGGGTCCGCGAGGCGATGGGGCTCACCAATCTCCGGCTGATGATCCCGTTCTGCCGCCGCCTGGACGAGGCCGACCGGGTCCTGGCCGCGATGGCCGAGGAGGGGCTGCGCCGCGGCGAGGGCGGGCTCGAGATCTACGTCATGTGCGAGATCCCGGCCAACGTGATCCTGATCGACGCGTTCGCCCGCCGCTTCGACGGCTTCTCGATCGGCTCCAACGACCTGACCCAGCTCACCCTCGGCGTCGATCGCGACAGCCAGCTCGTGGCCTTCGACTTCGACGAGCGCGACCCCGCCGTGACCGAGTTTCTCCGCCAGGCCGTGGTCGGGGCGCGGCGCAACGGGCGGCACAGCGGCATTTGCGGCCAGGCGCCCTCGGACTACCCGGAGGTGGCCGAGTTCCTGGTCGGGCAGGGCATCGATTCGATCAGCGTCACCCCCGACGCCCTGCTGCGCACGCTGGGCATCGTG
>JAPJRA010000414.1 GCA_030824835.1 Geminicoccaceae bacterium
GCCGCGGTGTCTGGGCCGGTGGTGCCGTGGAAGGGCCGTCGGCACGGGCCGCGGCCCTTGCCGGAAGACGGGCCGGGTCGGTACGTCGGGCCGCTTGGGCGTGATTAGTCGACGGGGCAATCGGCAGCAGCTTGCAGGTCGGCTCGACCCCGTAGGCCCCGCGATGATCGTCGATGAATCCGATCATCGCTTGAACGGGCGGTCGAGCTTCGCCCGGGCAGAATACGCCGACGCCTTGCGAAGGAGCTCATTGGCTTGGTGCAGTTCGTGGTTCTCGCGTTCCAGTGCCTTGATCCGGCCGCTGTCCTCCGTCGTCGGGCCGCCGCGCAACCCCTGGTCCCGCTCGGCTTGTCAAACTCAGCTCCGCAGGGTCTCGCCCGTGCAGCCGATCTTGCCCGGAATCGATTTGATCGCTGCCCATTGCGACGGACGCTCAGCCTGATGGTCAAACACCATGCGGACCGCGCGAGAACTTACCTCAGGGGAAAACCGGTTCGTCGTTGGCTTGCTCATCACCCCATCCTTTCAAGGGTTGGCGCCTCCGGCAAACCCGGCGCGGTTCAACGAGTGGCGTGCCGGCATTGGGAGTGGCGATCAGCACCACCCGCCCAAGTGTGCGCAACCGGTTCTCCGCGAGATAGGCCCCGATGAACAATCCGCCCAGGGAGTGGCCGACGAAGTGCACCGGCTTCAGCGATTGCTTGCAGCAGGCGTCGATTTTCTCGCGGACTGACAAAAGTATAACCTCCGGCGGGTCGGAGAGGGAACGGTAGCCGATCCGCACCACGTCGAGTCCGGCTCGCTCGATGCGCGATGCCAGCAGCCACATGGCGCCTTCGCCGCGGCCGAGGCCATGCAGGAGAACTACGGTTTCCCAGCCGGTCGCCTTCTGCGCGTCGGCTGGCGGCTCTTTCGTCGAAATGGAAACGCAGGCACCCGCGCCGATCAGGCAGCAGACTACGAGGCATTTGGCGAAATGGAGTCGCGCATTTGTATTCATGATCGAGATCAGCGCTACTATAGAGGAGGAACCAGCAAGGCATTGCCTGCATGCCGACGCGTGGCTCAGGGAACGCGGGCGAAAGCTCCTCGACCGCTGACCACCTGCGTCGAATTTCGTACGTCGATGCAAAAGACCCTGTCTGCGTCGACGCATATTGTACGATTTATTCTTGAGCCACCACCTCCGCCCGCCTACGCTAGGCGACATCGGCCCCGACCGGAGAGGGCCGCACCAGGGAGGCTCTCCATGCGCAACTTCGCGCTCGCTGCAGCCGTGGCCGCAACGGCACTGCTCATCGGTCAGGTCTCGGCCGAGGCCAAGGAACGCTACACCTACCTCCACCATGCGACGCCGACCAATGTCTTCTGGCAGGCGGTCAAGAAGGGGATGGATGAGGCCTGCGCGCAGATCGATTCCGACTGCCAGATGATCTTCCTGCAGCAAGACGGCAACTTTCAGGAGCAGCTTAACAACCTGGAGGCCACGATCGCGCAGAAGCCCGACGGGATCATCATGACCTTCGCAGGTGGCGAGATTTTCGACGAGGCGCTGGATCGTGCGGCCGCTGCCGGCATCCCGGTGCTGGCGAGCAACGTCGACCATCCGCAGAAGACCCACAGGCTTTCCTTCACCGGCCAGGATCTCGAGCAGGCGGGCTACGACCTTGCCGCCGGGCTCGCGCCGCAGTTTCCGACGGACGGGCCCATACACGTACTGATCGGCATCTCCGGTCCGGGTCAGGTCTGGGCCGAGAGCCGCGGTGCCGGCATCGCCCGGTTCATGGACGACTACAAGGCCGCCAATCCGGGCCGTGAGATCACCTACGAGAAGATCGACAGCGGCCTCGACCTGTCGATCACCGGCCAGCGTGTCGCGGCCTATGTCCAGACGACCCCGACCACGGCCTATTTCGATGTCGGATATTGGGCGGCGGGCGCTGCCGTCTCGCTGCGCGACCTCGGCAAGAAGCCCGGCGAAGTCATGCTCGCCTGCTTCGATCTGGTGCCGGTGGTGCTGGACGAGATGAAGAGCGGCTACATTCAGATGACGATCGACCAGCAACCCTTCCTGCAAGGCTACGTGCCGATCCACCAGCTGCACATGATGAACAAGTACAAGCTGGGTGCCTATGACGCGAATACTGGCAAGGCTCTGGTCACACCCGATCAGGTGGATGCGCTGATCGCCCTCTCCCAGCAAGGCGTCCGCTGACGCGAGCTCAGTCCGACCCGCCGCCCCGGCGGCGGGTCCCAATCCCCTTTCTCCGGCCACGGACGAGGCATGCAGCCGATCCTCAAGGCACTCCTGTCGCGCCCAGAGATCAGCGCGCTGATCATGCTGCTGGCCGTGATCGCGGGCTTCTCGCTCTACGCGCCCCAGTTCGCTTCCAGCGGCAACATGCGCGTGATGCTGTTCGCGCTGCCGGAACTGGGGATCGTGGCGCTGGGCGTCGGCATCCTAATGATCGCCGGCGAGTTCGACCTTTCGGTCGGCTCGGTGTTCGCCCTGTCGCCGATGCTGATGGTCGTGGCGATGGGCAAATGGGGCGTGCCCCCGGAGCTGGCGATCCTCCTCGGCCTCGGGCTGGCCTTGGCGGTCGGCTACATCAATGGCTGGATCACGCTGGCCTTCGGCATCCCCAGCTTCGTCACCACGCTGGGCATGCTGTTCATGGCCCGCTCGATCGCGACCGTACTGTCCGGTGGCTTTCCGCCACCGTTCCCGGGCGCCACGCCGACCTGGCTGTTCGTGGCCGATCTCGGCCAGTTTCGCGCCTCGATGATCTGGTACGGTGGCTACGCCATCGTCCTCGGCGTGATGCTGCACTTCTCCAATCTCGGGAACTGGATTTTCGCCACCGGTGGCCAGCGTCAGGCGGCCGACGACATGGGCATCGACACCCGACGGGTGAAGCTGTTCTGCTTCATGCTGTGCAGCTTTCTCGCCGGCTTTGCCGGCATGATCACCACCTTCCGACTGAAGTCGGCACTGCCGGCCCTGGGTGAGGGTCTGGAGCTGCAGGCGATCGCTGCGGCCGTGATCGGCGGCACGGCATTGACCGGAGGCATCGGCTCGGTGATCGGATTCATCGTCGGCACCTGCCTGATCCGGGTGATCGACAACGGGCTGGTCATGGCTCGGATCGATGCCAACTGGTTCCGATTCGCCATCGGCGCGCTGACCATCGTCGCCGTGATCCTGAACACCACCGTTCGCCAGCGCGCCCGGCGGATGCGGTAGGAGCGCGCCCATGACCGAAGCCGTCGTCGAGCACGTGCTGCACCGGGACAGATTTGTCCAGCCCAGCGCCGGTGCGCTGATCCGATGCGAGCAGCTGGAAAAATGGTACGGCGGCGTCCATGCGCTGAAGGGCGTGGATTTTCATGCCGAGCGGGCGGAGGTCGTGGGTCTGGTCGGCGACAATGGTGCCGGCAAGTCGACGTTGATCAAGATCCTCTCCGGTGCGCACCAGCCGGACTCCGGCCGTATCTTCGTCGAGGGCAGGGAGGTCAATCTGTCGTCGCCCAAGGTGGCGATGAGCCTGGGGGTTGAGACGATCTACCAGTACACGGCAATGGTCCCGCAAATGTCCATCGCCCGGAACATCTTCATCGGACGCGAGCCGCTGACCCGCTGGCGGATCGGCGGCATTGGCCTGATGGACAATGTGAAGATGGCCGAGCACGCGGTCAGGTCGCTGACCAACATCGACCTGCGCTCGCGATCGCCTGAGACCACGGTCGAGGAACTGTCCGGTGGGCAGCGCCAGGGGGTCGCCATAGCGCGCGCCATGTACTTCAAGTCGAAAGTATTGATCCTCGACGAGCCCACGAACCACCTGTCGGTCAAGGAAACCAACAAGGTGCTTGATTTCGTCGTGGCTTTGCAGGAGCAGGGGATCACCTCGATCTTCATCAGCCACAATCTGCATCACATCTATCCGATCGCCGACCGGATCGTCGCCATGGCGCGCGGCGAGAAGATCGCCGACCTGCGCAAGGCCGACACCTCGATCGAAGACCTCACCGATCTGATCGTCTGAGCGCGGGCAGGGAGCGTCGCACCGATGGCGGCACGCAAGGTCAGGATCTACCAGGAGGACTGGCTGCCGTTCCAGAACCTGCCGGCGGCTGCCGCCGCCTTCGAGCAGGCGACCGGGATCGGCGTCGAGCTCGCCTGGGACAAGGTCGGCGTCGGCACGATCGAGCACATGTTCGACCAGATGGCGGCCTCGTTCGGCCACGACGACCCGCCGTTCGACCTAGTCTGCATGGATGAGGTGATGCTGCGCGCCTACGCGCGGCGCGGCCGGGTCCAGGAGCTCGACGCCTGGATGGCGCGCGACGGGATTACTCTCGACGACTATGCGCCCGCCACCGTCGGCGCCGCGACCTACGGCAATGCCTGCATCGGCCTGCCCTGCGTCAACGTCAGCAGCATGCTGCTCTATCGCCTCGACCTGCTGGACCGCTACCGCCTGCCCGTACCCGCCTCCTGGGACGAGCTGAAAGAAATCGGCCTCGTGCTCCAGGAGGCCGTGCGCCGCGATACCGGCCGTGACT
>JAPJRA010000415.1 GCA_030824835.1 Geminicoccaceae bacterium
GGTGGCGACCGAGCTCGACCTTGATCTCGTCGAACAGGAAGAAGGCGAGCTCGGCCCGATGCACGGCGTCTACCAGCTCACGGGCAGCGAGCACCGGACCAGCGCTGGCTCGTCGCGCGACGGGCACCGCCCGAACCCGGACGCCGCCTATCTCTCGCTGCCGCCGGCGGACCACATGTCGGACATCCGCGCCGAGATCACCTCGGTGCTGGCGACGCTGGGTGTCGGCGGGCTGAAGCAGGCCCACGGCCGCGCCAGCGGCCAAAGCGAGATCTGCGGCGCCGCCGGCGGTCTCGTGCAGGCGGCCGACCAGATCCAGCTCATGAAATATGTGATCCACCAGGTGGCGGCGTCCTACGGTAAGGTCGCCACCTTCATGCCCAAGCCGGTGGCCGACGAGCCCGGCGCCGGCCTGAACGTGCATCAGGCCCTCTGGCGCGACGGCAAGCCCACCTTCGCGGGCCAGGGCTATGCCGACCTGAGCACGCTGTGCCTGCAGTTCGTGGCGGGCATCATGCTCCATGCCCGGGCCGTCAACGCCTTCACCAACCCGACCACCAACAGCTACAAGCGGCTGCGCGCCGGTCAGGACGAGCCCACCCTGCTGGCCTACGCCGCCCACAACCGCTCGGCCGCGATCCGCATCCCCTACGCCGCCCGCCCGGACGAGAAGCGGATCGAGGTGCGCTTCCCGGACCCCAGCGCCAATCCCTACCTGGCGTTCACCGCGATCGTGATGGCCGGCCTCGACGGCATCGAGAAGAAGCTCGAGCCCGGCGACGCCATGGACCGCAACCTCTACGACCTACGCCCCGAGGAAGCCGAGGACCTGGCATCGGTGAGCCGCTCGCTGGGCGAGGCGCTGGACGCCCTCGCCGCCGATCACGAGTTCCTGGCCCGCGGCGACGTCATGCCGCTCGACCTGATCCAGGCCTATATCGAGGTCAAGCGCCGGGAGTGCGACCTCGTCGAGCGGACTCCGCATCCGGTCGAGTTCCAGCTCTATCTGGGACTATGAGCAGATGTACGGTTGATGCCATCGTCGCCCGCCAGCAAGACTATCTGCATTCATATCGGCACCCACAAGACGGGCACGACCTCGATCCAGGCGTTCCTTGCGTCCAATCGCGAGCGACTGCGCCTCCATGGCGTCTATGTGCCCCGAGCCGGCACCACCGATCCGCGTTCGGGGCATCACAATCTGGCGTGGCAGTTGCGAGGCGATCCGCGATACGATCCGGAATGCGGCACGCTCGACGATCTGCTGGCGGAACTTGGCGCGGTGGACGAACGGCACGCGGTGATCTCCTCGGAGGATTTCGAGTACTGCGTCCAGTATCCTGAGCAACTGACCGGCCTTGAGCAGATGCTGCGGGCTGCGGGTTGGGAGCCTTGGTATCTGGTGCTGTTCCGTGATCAGCCAAGCTATGCGGTCTCGCTGCATGCGGAGCTGTTACGACATGGGCTGACGGCCTCATTTCCACGTTTCGTGGCCGAGATTGTCGGTCACGCCAAGTTCATCATGAAGGGCGACTGGTGCTTCTACTTCGACTACGCAGCGTTCCTGGAGCGTTGGGGGCAGGCGACCAGCGGCACCATTCGCGTGCGCAGCTTCGTCAGCGCCACCGCGGATGGGCTCCTCCTCGATGAGTTCCTGGATGCGCTCGGTGTTCCGGCTGGCGCATTGACCGATCGGACCCTGGAGGCGGAGAGACTAAATGCGGGTCGAGGAGACGGCAACGGCCTTGGCCGGTGGTTGGCCGGCAAAGTGATCGAGTGCCGCTTCGCCCGTGCCAATATCAGGCTGCGCCGACGGTACGGGATTCACCACCCGTGACCCTGATCCCGATCGGTCCCCTCCGCCGTGCGCGTCTTGCCATCGGCATCGTTTTCCTCGTCAACGGAGCGGTGTTCGGTAGCTGGGCGCCACATATTCCGCTGGTGCAGGAGCGGCTGGGTCTCGGCCCGGCCCTGCTGGGTGCCGCCTTGTTGGCGGCGGCCGTCGGCGCTCTCATAGCGATGCTGGGGGCGGGTGCGCTGATCGCGCGATATGGTAGCGCTCCGGTCACGCGGGTCAGCGGCCTGATGCTGTGCGTGTCCCTGCCGATCGTGGCGCTGGCACCCAACCTTGCCTTCCTGGTCGCAGCCCTGGCTCTGTTCGGGGCGTCGAATGGGATCATGGACGTCGCCATGAATGCTCACGGTGTCGCCGTGGAGACTCGGCTGCAGCAGCCGATCATGTCCTCGCTGCACGGCATGTTCAGTCTGGGCGGCCTGCTCGGCGCCGGCACCGGTGCCCTGCTGCTGGGCTGGCTGTCGCCGCCGACGCATATTCTGGTCGCTGCCGCCGTGCTCGTTCTCGTGGCGTGGCTGGTCATGCGTCATCTGCTGCCGGGCCGTGTCGACGTGGGCGATGCCGGGCCGCATTTCGTGCTGCCGACACGCGCAGCGCTGGGCTTCGGCGTCCTCGCGTTTCTGGTCCTGATGACCGAGGGGGCCATCCTGGACTGGAGCGCCGCGTGGCTGCGCGGCGATCTCGGCGCCAGCCCCAGCATGGCCGCAACCGCGTTTGCCGCCTTCTCGGCGGCGATGGCGGCCGGTCGGTTCGGCGGCGACCACCTGCGCCGCCGATTCGGGGCAGAGATTCTGGTCCGCGGTAGTGCATGCGTGGCAGCTGCTGGTCTGGCGCTGGCGCTACTGCTGGCCACGCCCTTCGCCGCTGTAGTCGGCTTCGCCTGTGCCGGGCTCGGTCTCGCCAACACCGTGCCGGTGCTGTTCGGCGCCGCCGGTCGGCTGCCGGGCCAGCAGCCCGGTGCGGCGATCGCCGCCACGGCCAGTATCGGCTATCTGGGCTTCCTGGTCGGGCCGCCGCTGATCGGCTTCGCTGCCCAGGCAACCACGCTGGGCTTGGCGCTGGGCATTCTGGTCCTGGCCACAGCCATCGTGGCCATCTTCGCATCCCTGGTCCGGATCGCCGATCAGGCAGGCTGACCCGCTCGAGGTCAGATCATGCCATCGGCACGGGGCGTGGCTTCCGGTTGGCATCGATGGCGACACAGGTAAATCGCCCCTGGGTCACCTTGATCTCCTCGCCGGTATGCCCCCGTTTGGCCCAGGCCTCGACATGCATGGTGATCGAGGTCCGCCCGATCCGGACCACCTCGGCGTAGCAGCTGACGATATCGCCCACCAGGACCGGCTGATGGAAGGTCATGGCGTCGACCGCGATCGTCGCCACGCGGCCGCGAGCGCGCGTGAACGCCATGGTGCCGGCGGCGATGTCCATCTGCGCCAGCAGCCAGCCGCCGAAGATGTCACCCGACGGGTTGGCGTCGCCGGGCATCGCCAAGGTCCGCACAGCCGGCTGCAGATGGCGGAGGTCGGACATGGGCGGAGCCGTGAGCTTCTTGTCAGGCGGCATCGACGGGCGATGTCGGGGGCATGATCAGCACGAACTCGGTACCGGCGGCGCGCGGCCGCAGCTGGAGCTCGGCGCCGAGCTGGCTCGCGAGGATGCGGGTGATCCTCATACCGAGACCCTTGCTCGACTTGGCATCGAAACCGGGCGGCAGGCCGGCACCGTTGTCCGCCACCGAGAGCTGGATGCGGCCGTCCTGGTCATGCCCGAGTTCTACCTCGATGATGCCCGTCTCGCCATCGGCGTAGGCATATTTGGCGGCGTTGGTGACCAGTTCGGTGACGACGAGAGCTATCGGAATCGCGCGGTCCGTGACGATCTCGACCGGCCCCGGCACAGCGACCTGGATCTGACGCTCGCCGGTCGACGCCTCGAGGTCACCGCACAGGTCGACCAGATAGGCCGCGAGGTCGATCGATCGCACCTGGTCGCTGCGATAGAGCCGCTGATGCGCCCGGGCGATGGCGGTGATCCGGCTGGAGGCGTCCCGCAGCTGATGCCGCACAGCCTCGTCGTCGGAAGAGCCCGCCTGCAGATGCAGCATGCTGGCGACCAGCTGCAGGCTGTTCTTCACCCGGTGGTTCATTTCCTGCAACAGCACCTCGCGCTGGTCGAGCGAGGTGCGCAGGTTGGCCTCGATCCGCTGGCGCTCGATCGCCATGCCCAGCAGGTTCGCTGCTCCCTGGAGAAAGGCGATGTCGTGCTCGTCGAACTCGCCTTCCGAACGGCTGTCGACCTCGAGCACGCCGAATGGCTTGCCGTCGCCCTGCAGAATGACGTTCATGGCTCGGCGGATGCCGTTCGCAACCAGCAGCTCCGGCGTGCGGAAGCGTTCCTCGTTCTCAAGATGATTGGAGATGACCGGCTTGCCGGTGCGCAGCGCAAATCCGGCCGGCGAGGCCAGGTCGTCGCCGACCTTGGCCGATCCCACCACCCCAGCGGGCCAGCCGACGCCGGCGCTCACCAACAGGCAGTGCTCGGCCGGCAAATGCTCCAGCACCTTGCAGAATTCCGCCTGCAGGCCTTCACTGGCCAGCTTGGCCGTCTCTGTCAGCAGGTCCCCGAACGGCGTCCCCTTGAGCGCCAGCACGCCGAGTTCCGTCAGGATCTCCTGCTGTCGGATGCGTAGCCGCAGCGCGCGCT
>JAPJRA010000416.1:0-3053 GCA_030824835.1 Geminicoccaceae bacterium
GGGCGAAGCACCGCAGCCCCGCCCTGCGGCTCTCGATCCGGCGGACCGGAAAGGTGACGGCCTGCTCGATGCGCTCGACACAGATGGCGACGTCGAGCTCCGCGGCCTGCACGTCGCCATCTGTGTCGATCGCATCGAGCAGGCCTTCACCTTTCCGGTCCGCCGGATCGAGAGCCGCTGGGCGGGGCTGCGTTGCTTCGCCCGCGACCGTACGCCCGTCGTGGGCGAGGATCCGCGAGCGCCGGGCTTCTTCTGGCTGGCAGGTCAGGGTGGCTACGGCATCCAGACGGCGCCCGCGCTGGCGGCGATGGCGGCGGCGCTGATCACCGGAGAGGGCCCTTCCAGCGCCCTGCGCGTCGCCGAAATCGACACCGCTCTTCTGCGCCCGGACCGACTGTTGCCCGAGCATTGACAAGGCTACGGCCACGGCGGTTAATTGTGGCATGGGGATGGGCGATCTCCCCACGAGGCGACATGCCGAAGTATCGCGTCCCACCATGATCGGAGGACGCATCATGTCGTCGGTGACCACGATCTCGGTCGACAAGCTCGCACGCCTTTTCGGCACCCCCCACGGCCCCGCCATCGTCGATGTGCGCACCGAGGGGGACTTCGCCGCCGATCCACGCCTGATCCCAGGTGCGCTCCGTCAGCCACACGCCACGTCGGCGGAGTGGGCGGAAGACTGTGCCGGCCGCCCGACGGTCGTCGTCTGCCAGCACGGCCGCAAGCTGAGCGAGGGGGTCGCTGCTTGGCTGCGGCATAAAGGCGTTCCTGCCGAAGTTTTGGCTGGAGGGCATGTAGCCTGGGCCCAGGCAGGATTGCCGCTGGTTCCAGCGGCGAAGTTGCCGCCCCGCGACGGGCGTGGACTTACCGTTTGGGTGACGCGCGCCCGGCCGAAGATCGACCGCATCGCCTGCCCCTGGTTGATCCGCCGATTCGTCGATCCTGGAGCCGTCTTCCTGTTCGTGGCCCCGGCCGAGGTCCTGGCCGTCGCCGAGCAGTTCAACGCCGCGCCGTTCGATATCGAGGGCGTGTTCTGGAGCCATCGCGGCGAGACCTGCACCTTCGACACGATGGTGGAGGAGCTTGGCCTCGCCACCGCACCGCTGCTCCACCTGGCTAGGATCGTGCGTGCCGCCGATACCGCCCGTCTCGACCTCGCCCCGGAGGCAGCCGGGCTCCTGGCGGCATCGCTCGGCCTGTCGCGGATGTACGCCGACGACCTTGCCCAGCTCGAGGCCGGCATGACCCTTTACGATGCCTTCTACCGCTGGTGCCGCGACGCCACCGACGAGAAGCACAACTGGACCACCGCCAAGCCTGGGGCCTGACGCATGGATGCGCCGACCGTGGACGACAAAGCCCATCTGCGGCCGGCCCATCCGACGTTTGCCGAAGCCGCCCGCACCTGGGCCCGCATCGCCGCCCTGTCGTTCGGCGGTCCCGCCGGTCAGATCGCGGTGATGCACCGCATCCTGGTCGAGGAGAAGCGGTGGATCGGCGAGGCGCGTTTCCTGCATGCGTTGAACTACTGCATGCTGCTGCCCGGTCCCGAGGCCCAGCAGTTGGCGGTCTATATCGGCTGGCTTCTGCATCGGACCAAAGGCGGCCTCGTCGCGGGCACTCTTTTCGTGCTGCCTGGCTTCGTCGCCATCATGGCGCTGAGCCTCGTCTACGCCGCCTTCGGCGCCGTCGGTATCGTCCAGGCGCTGTTCTTCGGCCTCAAGGCCGCGGTGCTGGCGATCGTGCTCGAGGCGGTGCAACGAATCGGCCGGCGAGCGCTCAAGAACAAGGTGATGGTCGGCATCGCCGCTGCCGCCTTCGTCGCCATCTTCGTGTTCGGCATCCCTTTCCCGCTGATCATCCTGGCCGCCGGAGTCGCCGGCTTCGTTGGCAGTAGCGCCAGCATTCCTGCCTTTGCTGCCGGTGGCGGGCATGGCTCGGCTAAGGGGCCGGTGATCGCCGATGCCGACACCGCTCTCGGGGAGGAGCTGCCCCCGCACGCGCGCCCGGGCCGCGGCTGGTGGCTGCGGGTAACGGGGATCTGCCTACTGCTCTGGCTCGGCCCGGTCCTGGTGTTGCTGGTGACCCTCGGCTCGGGTGACGTGTTCACCCAGATTGCCATGTTCTTCGCCAAGATGGCGGTCGTCACCTTCGGCGGCGCCTATGCCGTCCTCGCCTACGTCGCGCAGGCGGCCGTGGAGACCTACGGCTGGCTCCGGCCCGGCGAGATGCTGGATGGCCTGGGCATGGCCGAGACGACACCCGGCCCGCTCATCATGGTCGTCCAGTTCGTGGGCTTCATGGGGGCCTTCCGCGATCCGGGCAACCTGCCGCCTCTGCTGGCCGGTGCGCTGGGTGGCGTGCTCACCACCTGGGTCACCTTCGTGCCGTGTTTCCTGTGGATCTTCGCCGGCGCGCCCTATGTCGAGACGCTGCGCAGCAACAAGGCCTTATCCGCGGCCCTGGCGGCGATCACCGCCGCTGTGGTCGGCGTGATCTTGAACCTTGCGGTCTGGTTCGCGCTGCACACGCTGTTCACCGAGGTGCACGCGGTAAATGTCCTCGGGCTACAGCTCGACCTACCGGTTCCTGCCAGCATCAACCTGCCATCCCTGGTGCTGACCGTCGTCGCCCTGCTCGCCGTCTTCCGCTTCAAGCTCGGCATGCTGGTGGTGCTCGGAGGCTGCTCGGCACTGGGTGTGGTCTACTATCTCGTTAAAGGGCTACTCTGAGTCCGGTTGGTGTTTCCGGCTGGTGATGGTCGTGACGGCATTGCCCATGATCCGCCAGCACCTCGATCACCCGGCACTGCCCGACATGTCCCTGCCGGCAGCCCTCGATCATCGTCTCCAATTCGTTCTTCAGTGCGGCGAGGCTGGCCAGGCGCTGCTCCACCTCGGCCAGCCGGGCCCTGGCAATAGCATCGGCGGCGGCGCAGGGCTGGCTCGGATTGTCCTGCAGCGTGAGCAGGGTGCGGATCGCCTCGATATCGAAGCCCAGCTCGCGCGCATGGCGGACGAACGCCAGCCGCCGCCGATGCTATTGCC
>JAPJRA010000416.1:3063-4553 GCA_030824835.1 Geminicoccaceae bacterium
GCAGCGGTATAGTGCCGGCGATTGCCCTGGCTGCGGGCGGGCGTGGTCAGCAGACCGATCTGCTCGTAATAGCGGATGGTCGGCACCTTCACCCCGCTCTGCCGGGCCGCCTCGCCGATCGGAATTCCCTCGCGCATTTCGCTTGCTCCTCTAGCCGCTAGAGGATGTAGGCCTCTCGCCGATGGCGCAAGGGGACCGATATGGCAGTGGCCGCACTTCAATCGCGATTCCGCATAGCGGGCATGGATTGCGCCGGCTGCGCCGCAAAAGTCGATACGGCCATCCGGCGCCTGCCGGGCATCGTGGATGTCGAGGTGTCGGTGACGGCCGCCGCGATGACCATCCGCCATGCCGACGGCACGGACCTCGACGGGTTGCAGCAGTGCGTGCGCGGCCTCGGCTACGGCGTGACGCCACTGGAGGAGGTTCAGTCCCGTGACGGGCACGATCACGACCACCACCATGACCATGCCCGGACCAGCGGCCCCTGGTGGCGGAGCGGCAAGGGCCGGCTGACCATCGCCTGTGCGGTGGCGCTGGCGGTGGCCTACGCGCTCGGCCGGCTGATGCCGGCGGCCGCATCCTGGCTGTTCCTGGCGGCGATGCTGCTCGGCCTAGTGCCGATAGCGTGGCGGGCATTCATGGCGGCACGTGCCGGTGCGCCGTTCACGATCGAGATGCTGATGACGGTGGCAGCGCTGGGCGCCGTCGTGATCGGTGCCGGCGAGGAAGGTGCCGTCGTCGTCCTGCTGTTCCTGGTCGGCGAGCTGCTCGAGGGCGTCGCCGCCGGCAAGGCCCGGGCCAGCATCCAGGCGCTGACGAGCCTCGTGCCGCCAACGGCGCTCCTGGAGACGGCCGGCCTCGCCCGCGAGGTCCCGGCCGCGAGCCTCGCGATTGGCGACGTCATCCGTGTCCGGCCAGGGGATCGCATCCCGGCCGATGGCATCATCGTTGCCGGCGAGAGCGGAATCGACGAGGCCCCGGTCACCGGCGAGAGCCTGGCCGTGCGCAAAGGGGTCGATGTCGCCGTGTTCGCGGGCACGGTCAACGGCGAGGCGGCGCTGAGCGTCCGCGTCACCGCCGCCGCCAGCGACAACACGATCGCGCGCATCGTCCGGCTGGTCGAGGAAGCTCAGGAGCGCAAGGCGCCGACCGCTCGCTTCATCGAGCGTTTCGCCCGTTGGTACACGCCGGCCGTGGTCGCGGTCGCCGCCTTGGTGGCGCTCGTGCCGCCGCTGCTGACGGGTGGCGACTGGCAGGCCTGGATCTACAAGGGGCTGGCGGTCCTGCTGATCGGCTGCCCCTGCGCTCTGGTGATTTCCACACCCGCCGCGATCGCGGCCTCGCTATCCGCCGGTGCCCGGCGCGGCCTGCTGCTCAAGGGCGGCGCCGTGCTCGAGGGCCTGGGCAGGATCACCGCGGTGGCCTTCGATAAGACCGGCACCCTCACGCAGGGCAAGCCCCGGCTCACCGACGTGATCGGCTTCGTG
>JAPJRA010000417.1 GCA_030824835.1 Geminicoccaceae bacterium
GTTCGTGCTGGCATCGCGCTGCGACTGGATCGCCGACAGCGCCTGGTTGCGTTCCGCGTTGGACCAGTTCCCGTAAGCATCGAGGCGCGCACCGCCCGCTGGCATCACCGACTGGATGATCCCGGCATAGGACAGGCGCGACGATAGTAGCGCCTCCAGCCCAGTCTGGCCGCGCTGCCCGCCCAGTTCCTGCGTCTTGAGGTAGTGCCGCTTGCCGACAGACGGGCGCTCCAGCACCGAGGCCTCAAGGTCGTTAGGCTTGGCGCGCCAGACCATGAAGGCATTCTTGGTGAACCGCGTTGGACGGTCGAAGACCTGATCCATGCGGTCCTGCACATGCTTTAGGACATCATTAGCAGTGTCGTTCAGCGCCCAGACCACGGCCTGCTTCGCGTCCTTGTCGCCAAGTAGGCGCAGGTTACGCTGCAGGGCCTCGTCGTCGACGCTGATCTTTAGCATGGCGCGTCAGTACCAGAAGCGGATACCCCGGTACCGCATGGGGCGGAGACCGAGGCGCGCCCGCACGATGATCTGATTGCTCAGGCTCATGTCAGGCTCCATTGCTGATGGATTGGGCCGTGCCTGATGGGTCGGTCACCATTGCCGATTGAACGGCTGGCACGGAAAGCTCACCCTTGCGGATAGCCGACAAGCACTCCGAAACGACGAACGCCCGCGAGGGATGATCCCTGCGGGCGCACGTCTGGATAATATTGATTTCTCTCTCACAGAGGGACATAAGAGGTCAAGAACTTTTTTGCCGTCCATAACCGATCATGCGGTCCAGCGCAGCGCTGAGAGCCTGTGAGAGCGCTTTCTTATTGCCCCCACGGTCGGACCACCGATGTGCGCGCAAAACGTCCTTGATGCCGCGCCCCTTCAGGCAGATCGCATCGACCAGCGCAAGGTCGGGGATCGGCATTGCCTCAGGGCTGCCGCGATCCGAAGGGCGCACCCGGCGCACACTCATGGCTATGCCTTGGCCGATGCGACGGCGGATGCCATCGACCTCATGAGACAGCTCAAGGCGGCGATCCATCCAGTCCCGGCCATCTGGCCCACCCGCGCCACCCTGCAGGCTGGAGAGCTTTGTTCCATCGGCGCTCAGCTGTTGCACTAGGTCGTGATACCGGCGGCCCATGGCAATCTGCCCCGGCGTGAGGGGCGAGGGAACGTTGCGGCGCGCAGCTGCGGCAAGCATGGCATCGAAGGCATCCGCGCGGCGGATGGCCTGACGACCGCCGTAACCCCGATGGACGGCCTCCACGTCATCGGTGCCCACCGGCAGCAGCTCGATGTTCTGGACCAGCACGAAGCCGCCACGGGCCGGGGCAGGGGCGATGTCGGGGCCGCAGGCCTCAGGAATAGCCCCGGCATCCTTCACGGCCTTCAGGCGCAACGCAGCGGCACGTTCGGCCTCCTGGGCTTTCAGTTTGGCGGACAGGCCTGCGGGAAGGTGGTTTTGATCCTCGGCAAGCTTTGCGATCAACATTTTGCGTCCCTTCTCGGTCATTTGTCTATCCGTTGTTCTTTGTCTTTAGGGATTGGGCTTGATGGGCTTAGTAGGAATTGAAGAGGGCTTGAGATTAGAGGGTGTTTGATAGGGCCTGATCCAATGAAATCATGGGCTTGAGTGGTGAATATGGGCCTGACGGGCTTGATGGGCTTGAAAGTTCGACCCATGCACAAGGCAAGCTTTCCCCCCGACCCCGCTTGGAAGACGCGCGCACGTGGGCGAGATTTTCAGGCCCGTCGGGCCCTCAAGCCCAAAAACATCACCTAACCCTTTGAGCACATTGAAACCGAAGCCCCCTGACCCCGCTTTCAGTCGCGCCCAATGGCCACCGCCACTAAGCCCGTCGGGCCCAAACACAGCGACGAGGGGCTGACATGCGCGACGGGCCCGAAGGCCCGCCTGGTCGATGATCCTGAGAATGGGGTGCGGGGTCATTTGGACCATGACGTCCATCCGTTGCCCTTGTCGTTGGTTTCGGCCTCGCGCATGCGTTGGCCGAAGTCCTCACCGAGCCTGATGCCGCGATAGCCCGTGACGCCCGACTTGCCGGGCGCGAAGGTCTTTTGGGTCTCTGGATGCCGCCAGTTGTCGGCCTTCCCCTTGAGGCGGTTGGACACGGTCCTGCCGCCCCATCGCGTCTCCCCGCGCTCCTCCATCCAGAAGTTGAAGGCCTCGATCAGCTCGCGGGCTGTCATGAAGTCGCCCTCATAGCCGGTGACCGTGGTGGCATCGGCAAGGAAGCTCCCGACCGGGTCGCTGTCCTTGCGATAGTCCTCTGTTGCGGCCAGGACCTCGTCCGGCTCCTGGAGGCCACCATCGAGGAAGTCGAGCAGGCCCTGCACCATCCAGTTGAAGATGCCGGCCCGCTCCTCCCACAGGATCGCGTCCAGGTCCTTCTTGGGGATGCGCTTGTGCTCGGGGATCTGGATCGGGAACTTGACCAGCATCAGACGCCGCCAGATCCCGTCGTCACCGCCGCGGATGTCGGGCAGGTGGTTGCCGCTGATCGTCAGCTTGAAATAGGGCTGCACCACGATCATGCCGGAGAACAGATCCCGGATCATCATCGGCTCACCCCCGGTCAGCGCCTTGATCAGCGCTTCCTGCAGGCGCTCACCCTCTTCGGGCTCAGAGGTCCGGACGCTGCGGGCACCGATCAGGGGGATCATGTCGGGCTGCGAGTCCGAGCCGGACTTCTTGTTCTTGCCGGTCAGGCTCTCGATCTTCGCCGTCGCCGAATAGTCGCCCATGATGCGTGAGACGATGTCGACCAGGACCGATTTGCCGTTTGCGCCGGCCCCGTGGAAGAAGGCCAGCTTCTGAACGGGGATGCCGCTCATGGAAAGGCCGAACCAGCGCTGCAGGAACCGCCGCACGTCGATGTTCGGCTGGATCTGCAACAGGAAGTCGTCGAAGCGTGGGCAGGTCGCGGTGGGGTCGTAATCCACCGGCATCAGCTTGCTCAGCATGTGGGCGCGGTCGTGTGGCATCAATTTGACCGCGGGCTTCGGGCCCATGCCCAAATCACCAGTCGG
Source organism: Geminicoccaceae bacterium (assembly GCA_030824835.1). Classification (GTDB taxonomy): domain Bacteria; phylum Pseudomonadota; class Alphaproteobacteria; order Geminicoccales; family Geminicoccaceae; genus Benzoatithermus. The sequence goes on from JAPJRA010000417.1 coordinate 3,052, forward strand.
GTCGATGAAGAAGCGTAGCGTCCCCGTCAGCGTGTTCACCACCAGGTCATCCTGATCCAGATCGTCGACGGTGATCGAGCGCATGACCGAGGCCTCGGCCGCCATGTTTGTCATCGGCCCCGAGTTGCCGGCGTTCTTGGCATGGGTGATGCGGCGACCGATGGCCGTCTTATGACCCTTGAGGGCGGTCTCGATATTGCGGAGGCGCCCGGCGATGTTGCCCAGTTCTCCAAGCAGGGCCTCGTCGGCCGCATAACCGGCAGTGCTCTCGATCTCAGCCCGCCGCTTGATCAGCTGGAACTCCTCCTCCAGCAGTTTGCGATCGCGAGGCGAGGGAAGGATGAAGTCGATCTCCTGCTCGATCAGTGCCGACATCTGCTGAGCCATGGTTCGGATCCGCGGCGACAGCCCCTTGGTGATCTCGGCATCCTTACGCCAGCGCATCCCGTCCCAGATGTGCCAGCCGACCTGCGAGACGTAATGAACGTCCTGACCGAAATGCACCACGAAGCGCCGGGCATTCCCGATATCGTTGAGGGGCTCGGCGGCGGCGACCGCAACGGGGTCGGGGGTCTCGCCGTCGTCCTGACCATCGCGATCGTCCGGCGGGGGCGGCGGCGGCAGATAGCCCTCGGGATAGCTGTCGGCTGGATCGTCGCCATAGGCATCCTGCGGCAGATCCATGCCGTCAGGCAGATCGACCTCCTCTTCCGCAGCCATGGCGGCCCGGACCTTCTCGATACCGTCGTCGGTCATCTGTCATCCTTTCGCCGTGCGACGTCTTGTGCGCCCATCAGCAGGTCGTTCATGTCGATGCCTTCGCCCGGATGGACGATGGCGGCGGTCAGGCCGGGACGCAGCGCCATGGCGCGGCGGAGGCCGGAAAGGAGTTTGGCGCGGGTCAGCTTCGGATCGCTGTCGCCGTCCTGGACGAAGACCAGGCGCTTGATCCAAGCGGGCGGCACGAATGCATCGAGGTCGGCCAGATCCGGGATGCCGGCGTACTTGAGGCCGGGGCCCAGCTTGCGCGCGCCTGCCATGTTGCCGAGGTCCACCCCGGCCCAGTACGCAGCGCCGGCAGCATGTGCGGCGGCGACCATCGCCGACAGCGTCGTCTCGATCCCCTCGGCCATGACCAGGCAGATCGCATCGCGCGGGGTGAAGATGCGGATCGCGCCGCCCTTCTTTGAGCCGTAGACCTTCTTCGACGGCACCAGCTCGCCCGGCTTGGCCGGGTTCATGACCACGACCTTGCCCTTGGGCTGGTCGAGGTCGATCCATGTGCGATGCACGCCCGTCAGGATGCCGTCGGGACCGAGGATTGCGGCCAACATGGCCGGACCTTCGTGCACCGTGACGAACTCGCCCCGGCGGCCATCGCCCGGCACCACGAGGCGGGCGGCGGGCTCGAAACGGAAGCAGCGCGGCAGCTGCGCGCCGGCGCGCGGACGGATCCCACGGCGGGCGAGGTAGTCCACGACCACGGTGCCATCGGCCGGGCC
>JAPJRA010000418.1 GCA_030824835.1 Geminicoccaceae bacterium
GTAGTGAAGGCCATGGCCGGCCGCCCGACGGCAAGTGCGACGGCACCGCTGCCACCGATGGCCGTGCCGAGCAGAAGGCGACGCCGCGAGATCGTGCCGTGCATTGCAACCCACCCCAAAGGTCCCGGCCATGGATGGGACAGTATCCTAGTGCCGGCGGGCGCACCTGGCCAGTGAACAACCCGACAAGCTGCGCCGCCCAGTGCCTGGCCTCAGCCCTGGCCGCCGCTGGCGAGCATGGCGTCGCGCAACAGCGGCACATTGTGCCGGAACATGCCGAGATAGGTGTCGGCCGGGCCGCCGGGACCGGACAGGGCGTCGGCGTAGAGCGTGCCGCCGACCACCGCACCGGTCTCTCGGGCGATCTGCTCCACCAGTCGCGGGCTCAAGGCGTTCTCGAAGAACAGGACCTTGATGTGCTCGGCGCGGACCTGATCGATCAGATTCTTCAGGTCGGCGGCCGAAGGCTCGGCGTCTTCGCTGATGCCCTCGGGTGCCACGAATGTCACGCCATAGGCTTTGGTGAAGTAACCGAACGCATCGTGCGAGCTGACCACCTTGCGTTGCGCCTCGGGCACCTTGGCGAGCTCGGCCCGGACCCAGGCGTCGGTGGTGGCGAGCTGCTGCAGATAGGCGTCGGCATTGGCGGCATAGTCGCTGGCGTGCGCCGGGTCCGCCGCGGCGAGGCCACGCTCGATGTTCTGGACATAGAGCTTGCCGTTGGCCAGATCCTGCCAGGCATGCGGGTCCGCGACCTCCTGGCCGTCCTCCTCCATCTCGCGTGGCACCACGCCGGCACTCGCGGTGACGATGTCGCCCCGGTATCCTGACGCCGCGGTCAGCCGATCGATCCAGCTCTCCAGGCCAAGCCCGTTCACCACCACGAGCCCGGCCGTGGCCAGCGCCTTGGCATCGGCGGGGCGTGGCTCGAAGGCGTGCGCGTCGGAGTCGGCGCCGACCAGCGTCGTCACCTGGACGTGCTGGCCGCCCACGGCCTGGACCATGTCGCCGAGGATCGAGATGGTCGTCACCACCTGGACCGGCGCATCGGCCGCCAGGGCGGGGAGGGTGGCAAGGACGCCGGTCAGGGCAGTGGCCAGCAGCAAGGCACGACGACGCATGGTGACTTCTCCGAGTTGATGCTCAGGCTTCGAGATGGCGCACGCGGCGAAGGCGCCGGAGCACCCCGCCATGGGGGCCGAGCAGGACCGAGGCGACGTAGATCGCGCTCGCGGTCAGCACGATGGCCGGGCCCGACGGCAGCCCCAGATGGAACGAGGCCAGCAGGCCCAGGCAGCTGGCGGCAAAGGCGATGCCGGCACTGCTCACCGCCAGCGACCAGACCTCGCCGGCCCAAAACCGCGCCGCTGCCGCCGGCACCATCATCAGGCCGACGGCCATGAGCGTGCCCAGGGCCTGGAACGAGGCCACGAGGTTGAGAACGACCAGAACCAGGAAGATCAGATGGTAGCGCCCGCCATCGGCGCCCTGGACCCGCAGGAAGCCGGGATCGAAGCATTCGACGACGAGTGGCCGGTAGATCACCGCGAGCCCGATCAGCGTCACGCTGGTGATGCAGCCGACGAGAAGCAAGGCCGCATCGTCGATCGCCAGCACCGAGCCGAACAGGACATGCAGCAGGTCGACGTTGCTACCGTGCAGGGAGACCAGCAGCACGCCCAGCGCCAGGGAGGAGAGGTAGAAGGCGGCGAAGCTCGCATCCTCGCGCAGCGGCGTCGCCCGGGTCACCAGGCCCGCCAGCAGGGCCACGGACAGCCCGGCGACGAACCCACCGAGGCTCATCGCGCCCACCGACAGGCCGGCCACGACAAACCCGGCGGCCGCACCCGGCAGCACCGCATGCGACAGCGCATCACCCATCAGGCTCATCCGCCGCAGCAGCAGCAGGATGCCGATGGGGCCGCAGCCCATGGACAGGGCAAGGCAGCCCACCAATGCCCGCCGCATGAAGGCGTAATCGACAAAGGGGGCCAACAGCAGATCGTAGAGGATCATGCGGGCTGGCCGATGGGGCAGGGGCCGGCATGGTCGTCCCAGCCCTGCGGCATGCCCCAGGCGCGCATCAGCCTGTCGGGGGTGAGGACGTCCTCCGTCCTGCCCCAGCCGATCACGGAGCGTGCCAGCAGCAGGGTCTGCCCGAAATGGGCGCGGACCATGGGCAGATCGTGCAGCACCGCCACCACGGTGCGGCCCTGGCGATGCCAGCGCCCGATCAGCTTCAGCAGGTCGTCGGTCGTGGGACCATCGATCCCGGCGAACGGCTCGTCCAGCAGGATCAGCTGGGAATCCTGGAGCAGGATGCGGGCGAACAGCACCCGCTGGAACTGGCCCGCGGACAGGCTGCCGATCGGGCGGCCGCCAAATCCGTCGAGCCCGACCTCGCCGAGTGACGCCTCCGCGGCAGCGAGCCCGGCGGCACCGACACGGCCGAATGGACCGGAGCGCCGCCAGTCGCCGAGCAGGACCACGTCCAGGACCGAGATCGGAAAGCTGCGGTCGATTTCCGCGAGTTGCGGCAGATAGGCGATCTGGGCGGGGTCGAGGCCGCCGAGATCGACGGTGCCGCCCAGTGGGCGCAGGAGGCCCATGATGGCCTTCAGCAGCGTGCTCTTGCCGCCGCCGTTGGGGCCGACGATGGCGTACAGGCCGGACGCGGCGAAGGTGCCCGAGACATGGTGCACGGCCGGATGACGATCGTACCCGGCCGTCAGGTCGTTCAGCTGGATGGCAGGCCGCATCTCGGCCTCAGCCGATCCAGCCGAGGACGGCGCCGATGGCGAGCCACAGGCAACCCAGCGCCAGCAGCACGAACCCCAGGCGCTCACGCGCGCCTCGGGTGAGGAACGTCGGGCCGGGGCCGGGAGCGGCCTGATTGATCTGGGTCAGCGGGCGGGCGGCCTGCATACGGGCTCTCGAGTCGATACGTTATAACATAACACCAGGGATTAGCGCCTCCGGCCGGCATTGGCAAGTGGAGGCGAGGGCGGCGAGCGCTACCGAGAAACGACCCTTCAAGGCAAGAAATTCCGGCATGCGGTCGGTCCGGACGACGTTGGACGCTTAAGGGAACGACCGGAGCCATGACGGGCTCGGCCCTGACGCACAGAGAGGAGTGACGCCGCGTGAACATTTTCGCCGACATTACTGCATAGACGGCATGCCATTACCGCAAGGCGGCCGCCTCAACTTCCGCGAGCGGCCGGAAGGCGCACTGTCGTCATGATGACTTGTCCAGGCATGACGAAATACAAATGTTATGGAAATGCCTGCCTTCACATCTCTAGAGCCACCTCGGCCCAAAAGAAAATGTCGCATATTTTCTTCCATCTATAATTAGATCAAAGGTACAGTCAGATACGTATCCTTGATGTTGCGCGAATATTTGCCAATTACTTCAAATACACAAAATTGTTGTTTGAACTGGTTAACAATACACTGTCTTCATCAACAGTCGCCTGCGGTCAGTGAACGAATTTCCATAGCTGCACAACCGTCAGCACCGGCGTAGATTTGATGAGCGTTCGTCACGCGGGGTCATGGATTCGAATCAATCCAGTCTCGGTGTCGCTTCGGACTTGCTTTTCCAGGAATCGCCATGATATCTGACCGCTAGTACGCGATTCGGCAACTAGGAAGGAAAAACAGAATGGACGACGGCCCGAAGCATCAGGATTTGCTGAGCCTGACGACGGAGATCGTTGCTTCGTTTGCTGGTAACAACACCGTGGCCGTGAATGATCTGCCAGCGATCATCTCGAGTGTGTTCGACGCTTTGCGCTCGGCCGGCACCGTGAAGGAAGAGAAGCCGGTCGAGGCATTGGTACCCGCAGTACCGGTGAAGAAGTCGGTCGGCACCGACTACATCGTCTGCCTCGAGGACGGCAAGAAGCTGAAGATGCTCAAGCGGCATCTGGCCACGCGGTACGATTTGACCCCTGACGCCTATCGTCGTCGCTGGGGTCTGCCTGACGATTACCCGATGGTTGCACCGGCCTATGCAGCGCAGCGTTCGGCGCTGGCCAAGCAGATCGGTCTCGGCCGCAAGCCCGCCGAAGCGCCCGAGCCGGAGCCGGTACCTGTTGCACCCGAGCCCGTCCGTCGCTCGGTGGTCGGCCGCCGTCTGCCGAAGGCGGCAGCGCGGGCCGCTCGCTAAGTCACTTGCCGGGGCCGCACATGCTGTGTGGCCCCGAGCAACGTGAGCTTATTTTCCATAACGAAGATTATCCGATAATCCTTTGTACCCCCGTCAGCCTGGATGCTCGTTCGTCAGATCCGCGAGGCAGCGGCGCCGCCAAGCGTGAATGTCGTTGGCCCGGACAGACTCCAGCAGCTGGGCATGCCGCTCGCGTCGCTCGGCCAGCGGCATGGAGAGCGCGCGGTCCAAGGCGGCCGCGACCCCGTAGACGTCGTAGGGATTGACGATCAGCGCCCCTTCCAGGCACGACGCCGCCCCCGCGAACTGCGACAGCACCAGGACGCCCGGGTCCTCGGCGTTCTGAGCCGCGACATACTCCTCGGCCACGAGATTG
>JAPJRA010000419.1 GCA_030824835.1 Geminicoccaceae bacterium
CCGCGCCGGCATGGACCTGTCGATCAACGACCCGGGCAACGCCGAGCTGGCGATCACCGTGGGCTCGACGCACCGGGACATGCCGCACACCTACGGCGTTTCCTATTTCTCGTCCAAGGGGCCGACGGGCGACGGGCGGATGAAGCCCGACCTCGTGGCACCCGGCGAGAAGATCCTCTCCTGCGACAGCAGCCGATCTGTGGGGAATGCCACCGACGCCGCGCCGTCGACGGTGGCACGCTATCGGGAGGACAGCGGCACGAGCATGGCGGCACCGCATGTCTCGGGCGCCATCGCGGCGTTCCTGTCGATCCGCCGTGAGTTCATCGGCCAGGCCGAGGTGGTGCGGCGCATCTTCCTGAATGCGGCCACCGACCTGAACCGGGCCCCGACGTTCCAGGGAAAAGGCCTGGTCGACCTGATGCGCGCCATCCAGTCCGTCTGAGGGAGCACAGGGCAATGTCCGAGGTCGCAGGCTTTCCCTACATGGAGGCCGAGTTCACCGTCGACGGCGCGCTCAATCCGCCTGGCCAGGCCGCGGCAATCTCGAGCTTCGTCCAATCGGCACCGCCGCCTACGGACCTGCTGGTCCTGTCGCACGGCTGGAACAACGACATCGAGGACGCCCGCGTGCTCTACCGCACGCTTCTCGACAGCATGCGCGGATTGCTTGGCGGCCCACCGGCGGCCGAAGGAATGGCCGTCCTGGGCGTGCTCTGGCCGTCCAAGAAGTTCACCGATGCCAGCCTGATCCCTGGTGGCGGAATCGCCAGCGCGGAGGCCGACACCGCGGCGCTGGCGGCCAAGCTCGACCGGCTGAAGGCCGGTCTCGCACCCGATCGGGCGGCGCTGATCGACGAGGCCAAGGCCGCGCTGGGTGACCTCAAGAACCGGCGCGCGGCCAGGAGCCTGTTTCTCGACCGGCTGCGCGGGGCCCTGGCGCGCGGCCCGAGCGACGAGCCGGATGCGGCCGATCAATTCTTCGCAGAGGACGCCGAGGAGCTGTTCACCAATCTCGATGCGCCGATCCTGCTGCTGGCGCCGCCCGATGAGCCCGGAGGGGTCACGGGGGGCCTTCGCGGCGTGGGTGGGGTAGGTGCTGCCGGCGGCGAAGTGGCGGGTCTGACCGACTTCGCCTCGGGGATCGTCGCGGCTGCCGATCGGCTGGTGAACTATGCGACCTACTACCAGATGAAGGCCCGCGCCGGGATGATCGGCGGCGGGCTCGGCAAGCTGCTCGACCAGATTCGCGGCTCGCGGCCCGATCTGCGCATCCATCTCTGCGGCCACAGCTTTGGTGCCCGGGTGGTGACGGCAGCGGCGCTGGCGGCCGGTGCCACCCTGCAGCCCGCGAGCCTGACGCTGTTGCAGGCGGCATTCTCCCACAACGGCTTCTCCGGCGGGTTCACCTTCGGCGGCGCGACGGTGCAGGGCTTCTTCCGCCCGGTGGTGGCCGACCACCGGATCAAGGGACCGATCGTCGTCACGCACACGGCCAACGACAAGGCCGTCGGCATCGCCTACGCCATCGCCTCGCGGCTGGCCCGGCAGACCAATGCCGATCTCGGCGACGCGGACGACGTCTATGGCGGGCTCGGCCGCAACGGCGCCGTCCATACGGCCGAGAGCGTGGCGGGCACACTCCTGCCACCCGGCCAGCGCTACGAGCTCAAGCCGGGCGCCATCCACAATCTCAAGGCCGACCAGTTCGTGGCCGACCATGGCGACGTCACCAATCCGGCGGTGGCCAACGCGCTCCTCGCGGCGATTGGGCGCCAAGCCTGACGCAGGTCAGGGTGCGTGCAGGATGGCAGCGCAGTCGGCCGGCAGGTCGGCCAAGGTCAGCGGCTTGGCCGGCGGTCCGGCAGGCTTGGGTGCCCACGGCTCGTCGGTCAACCACCAGGCAAGATCGTCCGTGCAGCCGTCCCCGGGCGGTGGCGGCTCCTGCTCGCGGCACAATTGTTCCCCGGCCGGGCAGGCGAGGCGGACGTGGAAGTGGGTGTCGTGACCCCACCAGGGGCGCACCTTCCTGAGCCAAGCCCGATCGTCGCCCGCCCCGGCGCACAAGGCCTGCTTGATCCCGGGATGAACGAAGATGCGCGCGACCTCGGGGTCGAGCGCTGCCCGACGAATCACCGCGATGCCGGGGCCGGTCAGCCGTTTCGGGTCCACCGTCCGGGTGCCGTCGACCAGCATCGAGGAGGGGCTGAAGGTCTCGCGCTGCGCCTCGGTGAGCCGAGGCTCGGGCATCGGCGTCAGCCAGATGTCGACGTCGAGACCGATCTGGTGCGATGCGTGCCCGGTACGCATCGGCCCTCCCCGCGGCTGCGCCATGTCGCCCACGAGCAGGCCGTGCCACCCGTCCGCCTGCGCGGCGCCGGCCAGCCGCTCGACGAAGGCCACGAGCCTGGGGTCGCCCCAGTTCCGGTTGCGCGACAGCCGGACTGCCTGCCAGGCCGGACCGTCGACCGGCAGGGGCTCGGCGCCGGCGAGACAGCCCTTGGCGTAGCTTCCGACGATGCGCGCCCCCGACGCCGGCGCCGGGGTTGTGGCGGCGCCGAACAGGTCCTTCGCCGGCGCCGCGAAGGCGCTTGGCGCCGCGAGGACGGCGACCAGGGGGATGAGGCGGACTGCGGCACGTGTCCACATGGCGGCATCCCACACGCACGAGCGCCCCGAGACCAGCATCAGACCGGTGCGGGGCCCGGGAAGATGGCGTCGGTATAGCCCAACAGGCGGTAATAGAGGAGAGCACCCCACTCGTAGGCCGCATCGTCGAGCTCGCCCAGTCGGGCGGCCATGGCCGGCTCGGCCAGCAGGCCGAACCGGCCCGTGCTGCGATAGTCGACCGGCCAGGCCTCGAGCCCGGGCCAGCCCGTGGCGCGAAACACGCCCATGGAACGCGGCATGTGCATGGCCGAAGTGACGAGGAGCCAGCGCTGCCCCGGCCGGGGCTGGGCCAGCGCCTGGCTGAACAAAGCGTTCTCTCGGGTCGAGCGGGCGCGATCCTCCAGGAGCACCCGCCCCTCCATCACCCCCTGCCGATCCAGGAACTCGCCGATGACGGTAGCCTCCGTGTAGCCGTCGCCGCTGTTCCAGGCACTCCCGCCGGTGAAGACGATGCGCGCCTCCGGATAGCGGCGAGCGAGTTCCGGTATCGCGGCGAACCGCTCCATGGTGGCGCCGAAGCTGGGCTGGCCCCGTGCCTTGGTGATCTCGCCATCGATGCCGCCACCCAGCACGACGACACCGTCGACCGTGGCCGGATAGGCCACGGCTGGAAAACGGTCCTCGAGCGGGATGGACAGCCACCGCCCCACCGGCAGGATCGTGCAGGCCGCCATGCCCAGCACGGCGACGCAGAGCGGCACCCCGGCCCAGCGGCGGCGCGCGGCGAAAGCCAGGACACCCACCAGCCCGGTCAGAAGCAGGAGGTTGCTCGGGCGCAGCACCAGGAACATCAGCTTGCCGAACAGGAATGCCATGGCGAACCTTTCTTGCCGAGCCGACGCGCAGCGACTACGCAATTTCGGTGCCGGCCACCGTCTGGTGGACCGCCATGGTGGCGCTGGCGCGGCAAACACGTGGGCGAGATCGACAGCATGTCAGGCAGGTTGGACAAGGGTCAGCTCGAGGCGCTGGTGGCCAGCGGTGAAATCGACACCGTGGTTGCCGCCTTCACCGACATGCAGGGAAGGTTGGTCGGCAAGCGCTGCACCGGCCGCTATTTTCTGGATGCGGTGCACGAGGAGTGGCACGCCTGCAACTACCTGCTCACCGTCGATATGGAAATGGAGCCGGTCCCCGGCTTCAAGGCCGCCTCGTGGGCCAAGGGCTACGGCGACTTCGTCATCAAGCCCGACCTCGGCACGTTGCGCCGTATCCCCTGGCTGCCGGGCACCGCTCTCGTGCTGGGTGACGTCGCCGACCATGACGGGAATGAGCTGCCCCATAGCCCGCGCGCGATCCTCAAGCACCAGCTCGGGCGATTGAAGGCAATGGGCTACGGCGCCAAAATGGCCTCGGAGCTCGAGTTCTACGTCTACGACGACAGCTACGCGGCGGCGCGCGAGAAGCACTACCGGGAGCTGAAGACCGCCGGTTGGTACATCGAGGACTACCACGTCTTCGAGACCACCAAGCGTGAACCCCTGCTGCGCGCGATCCGCAACCACATGGATGCGGCGGGCATCCCGGTGCAGGAGAGCAAGGGCGAGTGGGGTCCTGGGCAGGAGGAGCTGAACCTCGTCTACGCCGAGGCGCTGGAGATGGCGGACCGCCACGTCATCTACAAGAACGGGGTCAAGGAGATCGCCTGGCAGCAGGGCAAGGCGGTGAGCTTCATGGCCAAGTGGCGGGCCGACCTCGCTGGCAATTCGTGCCATATTCATGGGTCGCTGTGGGATGCTGCCGACCGTCCCCTGTTCAGCGACGGGCACGGTGAGACGGCGCTGTTCCGCCAGTTCCTGGCCGGTCTGCTGGCCGTGGGTGGTGACATGACCTATTTTCTCGCCCCTTACGTGAACTCCTACAAGCGCTTCCAGGCGGGC
>JAPJRA010000420.1 GCA_030824835.1 Geminicoccaceae bacterium
GTCAGGCGGCGAGGTGCGCCGGTGGGCGGGGCCTGGGGGCTGTCACGATCTCGGCGAGCCGCAGCTCGCGAGCCCGTCCCCAGCTGCGCGTCACAGTGGGTATGGCGGGACGTGCGGCCGTCAGCAGGATACAACAGTCATGAAAATGGCTGCCGGAGTGGCAATGGCCTGGCTCCGATGGGCCGCTTGCCCCCGGGCAGTGCTCGCCACCATCACCCGCGGCGACAGCGGATTGAAAGCTTGTGTCGCCTGAGGCGTGGGAGTGACCCGAAAGAGTGAGGCCCACGATAACTGATGCCAGGATGCAGGCCATTGTGATCAGAAGACGCCCGGTATGGGCGCACCACCAATCGGTCGTGCGCGGCAGCAGTTTGGCTGTCTGATCCCAATTGCATGACATATTACCAGCTAGCATCACATCGCCGCTGGATGCATTGATCCAAATCAATGCCGACGGATCAGTCGCAAGAGTTCCAACGCCCACTCGATCGACCAACGGCCCCTTGATGACGACCTCGCATAGCCACCTCTTGCCCGGGGTGCCCCTGGCCCTCGCTTCCGCCGCCCTGTTCGGCGCCAGCACGCCGCTCGCCAAGCTGCTCCTAAGTGGGATCGATCCCTGGCTGCTCGCCGGCCTGCTCTATCTGGGTGCCGGGATCGGTCTGGCCCTGGTGCAGGGTGTACGGCGAATAGGACAGCTGCCCGCGGCGGAAGCGCCGCTGCGGCGGGCCGACCTGCCCTGGCTCGCGGGCGTCGTGCTGACCGGTGGCATCGCCGGGCCGGTGCTGCTGCTGCAGGGACTGGCGCGTACCGATGCCGCCGGCGCCTCGCTCCTGCTCAACCTCGAGAGCGTGGCAACGCTGGCTATTGCTTGGCTCGTGTTCCGCGAGAATGTCGATCGCCGTCTGCTGCTCGGCGCCGCTTCAATTCTAGCCGGGGCCGTGCTCCTGTCGTGGCAGGGACATGGCGTCGGGCTGGAGCTCGGGCCGCTGCTCATCGCAACCGCCTGCATCGCCTGGGGTGTCGACAACAACCTGACCCGCAAGGTGTCGGCAGCCGACCCGGTGCAGATCGCCCTGGTCAAGGGCCTGGCCGCCGGCACGATCAATCTTCTGCTGGCGTGGCAGCAGGGCGCGGCGCTGCCACGCCTGGAGGTTCTCATGGCGGCGGGCCTCGTGGGCTTCCTCGGCTACGGCGTCAGCTTGGTGCTGTTCGTGCTGGCGCTGCGGCACCTGGGGGCGGCGAGGTCCGGCGCCTATTTCGCGCTGGCGCCGTTCCTCGGCGCGGTACTCGCGGTCCTGCTGCTGGGTGATCCCGCGACCCTGCAACTGCTGCTCGCCGGCGGCCTGATGGGCCTGGGCCTATGGCTGCATCTGGCCGAGCGGCACGAGCATGCGCATACGCACCGACCCATGGCGCACGAGCATCGACACCGGCACGACGAGCACCACGGCCATGCCCACGCGCCGGGTGACCCCCAAGGCGAGCCGCACACGCACTGGCACGAGCACGCGCCGCTACGGCACGAGCATCCGCATTATCCGGATCTGCACCACCGCCACGGCCATCACTGATCCGCTCATGGCACGCTCTAAGCTTCCGATTCGGCCGGATCCATCAGCCGATGCAGATGGACCACGAAATAGCGCACGTGCGCATTGTCGATGGTCGCCTGCGCCTTGCCCCGCCAGACCTTCAACGCCTCGGCGTAGTTCGGGTAGACGCCGACGATATCGACCTTGGCGAGATCGACGAACTCGGTCGAGGTCGGGTCCTTGAGCTCGCCACCGATCACCAGATGGAGCAGTTGCTTGGTCATGTGACAGGTCCTGCGCTCGTTGCGGTCGGCCGGTCGATAGCGCAGCCCATGCCGCCCGGATAGGGGCTGAGGCCGTCCGTCTCACCAAGCCGGCACGGCACGGCCGGCAGCGAGGTCGGCTGCGGCCGCGCCCACAGCGGCCACGGCCGCCGCCAGCGATTCGTCCGACGCCCGAAACAGCGCCCCGAGCCCGGACTGCTGGACGGCACAGGCAGCCAGCGCGTCGGTGCGCCCAACGATCAGGCCGATCGCCGGCCCGCCATAGGCCCGCGCCACATCCACCACGACGAGAGCGGCCCCGGCATCGAGTGCCGCCAGCGGGGTAGTCGCGGGCACGACGACCGAAGGCACGCCGGCGCGGCGGCACGCCCACACGAACTCGGCCATGCCCAGCAGCTCGGGCCCGGGCGCAGCCTCGATGAACAGGCCGCCGGCCGCCCCCTCCGCCAGCAATGCCGAAAGTTCCGGCTCGCGGCAGCGTTCGGCCGTCCCGGCCTCCACGGGCAACGCGCCGCCGATGCGAAGAATCTGTGCGACCGACAGCCCACCGAACTCCACCATCTGACCGCGCTGGACGACGATCCGGCGTTCGCGCCGCCCGGGATCCGGCAGCCGCAAGGCGGCGGCAAGGTCGCAGCCGGTGATGGTGGCCGCTACCGCGACCAGCAGCGCGCCGGCGGGCGTGCTGCAGGGAAAGGCGGCAGGCGCCGCTAGCAGCCGCGCCAGCGTCACCCGTGGGTCGGAAACCTCATGCATGGGAGTGGTCCGCCGTCGTCAGCCCCGGCCGCACTATGGCGCCTCCGCGCAAAAGCTCACAAGCCACGGGCGCGGCAGGCTGCATTTTCTGCTGTTTCTTTCGCGCTCCCATGCAAAGAATGCAGCAGCAGGCAAAGGGAGAAATCAGCGTGCAGGACTTCGGCGCCGCATTCGGGATGGCGTTCGAGCTGATCGGACGCGCCGACCCGGACCTGCTTCAGATCGTCTTCCTCTCCGTGCGGGTAAGCCTCGGGGCAATGGCCATCGCCTGCCTGATCGGCATGCCGCTCGGCGCGTTGATCGCCGTTGCGCGCTTCCCCGGCCGCGGCGCGCTGATCGTTCTGCTCAACACGCTCATGGGCCTGCCGCCGGTGGTCGTTGGTCTGCTGGTCTACATGGCGCTCAGCCGCGCCGGGCCGCTGGGCGTGCTGGAGCTGCTCTATACGCCTTCCGCCATGGTGATCGCGCAGACGGTGCTGGTGACGCCGATCGTGGCCGCGCTGTCGCGGCAGGTGATCGAGGACCTCGACGCCGAATATGCGGAGCAACTTCGCTCGCTGGGCGTGCGGCGGCTGGCGACCATCGGCACGCTGCTGTGGGACGGCCGCTACAGCCTGATGACCGCGGCGCTCGCCGGCTTCGGCCGCGCCATCGCCGAGGTCGGCGCAGTGATCATCGTCGGCGGCAACATCAATCACGTCACCCGGGTCATGACGACGACGATCGCGCTCGAGACCTCCAAGGGCAACCTCGCCCTGGCATTGGCGCTGGGCCTGATTCTCCTGACCCTGGCCCTGGCGGTGAACGCCGGCGTCCTGGCGCTCCGCCGGACCGCGGTCCGCTTCGCCTATGCCTGAGCCCGCCCCGCGCCTGACGCTGGTGGCACCGGCCGTCCCGGAGAGCAGAATATTGCCGCTCGTGGCCAGCGGGCTCGTCTACGAAGCGGCTGGCAAACGGCTCGTCGACGGCGTCGACCTGCTGCTCGAAGCCGGCCAGAAGACCGTGATCATCGGTCCCAACGGTGCCGGGAAGAGCCTTTTGCTGCGCCTGCTCCATGGCCTTTTGACCCCGACAGGAGGCACCGTGCTGTGGGCCGGCCGCCCGGCGGATCGGGACATCCGCCTGTGCCAGGCGATGGTATTCCAGAAGCCGGTGCTGCTGCGCCGCTCGGTTGCCGCCAACATCGACTACGCTCTCCAGGTTCGCGGCCTCGCCGCTGCCGCCCGTGCAGAACGGACCCGGCAGGTCCTGGCCCTCGCCCATCTGGTTGAGCTGGCTGCGCGGCCGGCGCGGGTACTCTCCGGCGGCGAGCAGCAGCGGCTGGCGCTGGCCAGGGCACTGGCGGTCGAGCCCGAGATCCTGTTCCTCGACGAGCCGACCTCCAGCCTCGACCCCGCCTCCACGCTGGCGGTCGAGGAGCTGATCGAGCGCGCCCACGCGGCGGGCACCAAAATCGTGCTCGTGACCCACGATCTGGGCCAGGCGCGCCGGTTGGCCGACGAGATGGTGTTCATCCATCGCGGCCGGGTGATCGAGCAGACGCCGGCCGACTGGTTCTTCGCCCGCCCCCGCTCCGCGGCCGCCCGAGACCATCTCGCGGGCAGATTGCTCGTCTGAATCAACGAAAGAAGGAGATCGCCATGCTGCGTCGGATATTCATGTCGGCCATGTTGGCCCTGCCGCTCGGAGCGGCCGTAGCCGACGACAGGTTCATCGTGGTGCAGTCGACGACCTCGACCGAGCAGTCCGGCCTGTTCGGCTACCTGCTGCCGCTGTTCAAGGCCAAGTCCGGTATCGACGTCCGGGTCGTCGCGGTCGGGACCGGGCAGGCGATCAAGAACGCCCAGAACGGCGACGGCGACGTGCTGTTCGTGCATGCCAAGCCCGACGAGGAGAAGTTCGTCGAGGCCGGCTACGGCGTGAGGCGGTTCGACGTCATGTACAACGATTTCGTCATCGTCGGGC
>JAPJRA010000421.1 GCA_030824835.1 Geminicoccaceae bacterium
GGCGCACGCGCGCGCGCCAGTGCGCTTCGCGGACGGCCTGCGCAGCCTGGCCGGCCTGGGCTGCGAGCTGCTGGTCGAGCTGGGGCCGCAGCCGGTGCTGGCCGGGTTCGCGCGCAGCGTGCTGCCGGGGGTGCCGGTGCTGCCGACGCTGGCCCGCGGCCGCGAGCCGTGGAGCGTGCTGCTCGCCACCCTGGCCGAGCTGCACCGCCACGGCGCCGACCCCGACTGGCCCGCCATCGACCAACCCCTCAACCTCCCCACCACCACCGCTCCCAGCTACCCCTTCGAACGGCAGGTGTACTGGTTCACGGACCATGCGCCGGCCAGCGCACCGCCGCCGGCGACGAAGCGGATGCTCGGCGCCCCGGTCGAGATCGCGACCGGCGGCACGGTCTGGTCCAGGCACGTGGCGCCCGACCGCCCGGCCTTTCTCGGCGAGCACCGGGTCGGCGAGGCCGTCATCGTGCCTGGCGCCTCGCATGTGGCGATGCTGCTGGCTGCGGCCGGCGGCGCGCCCATCGCCCTCGCCGACATCGTGTTCGTGGCCCCGCTGGCCCTTCCGAAGACCGGCCGGGAGCTGCAGGTGGTGCGCGACGGCGACGCGCTGTCGCTGTTCGGGCGTGGTGACGACGGCAGCTGGGTCCTGCATGCCCGCGCCGGCCTCGACACGACCGCCGTCGGCGATCCCGTCGATCTCCAAGCCGTGCTCGCGCGCTGCACGCCCGACGAAGCCGGGCCCGAGGCGCTCTACGCCATGCTGGATGGACGGGGCATCCATCTGGGTCCCGCCTTCCGCGGCATCCGCCGCCTCTGGCGCGGCACGGGCGAAGCCGTGGCGGAGATCGAGCTGCCGGCTGGCCTCGCCGAGGATGCGCCGGAGCTGCCGATCCATCCGGCGGCGCTCGATGCCTGCTTCCAGGCCCTGGGCGCCACCTTCAGCGGCACCGGCACCCCCGGCGCCTTCCTGCCGTTCGCGATCGAGCGCGTCGCCTTCACCAGCCGCTGCGCGACCCGCTTCCACGTCCATGTCCGCGCCCGGGCCGGCAGCGGCACACCCGACGCCGCACAAGGCGATCTGTGCCTGTTCGACGCCGAGGGTCGCACCATCGCGCGCATCGACGGCCTGTCGATCGCGCGGGTACGTGCCGGGGGCGGTGCCGGTGCCGAGGAGAGCGGCTGGGCGTACCGCGTCACCTGGGAGCCACTACCGCTGCCCGCCGCCGCCCTGAGCCCCGCTGCAGCCGAGCTGGCACGGGCGGTACAGGAAGCGACCCATGTCGAGGTCTCGGCCACCCCGGAGGAACTGGGCAGCGGACTCGAGGCGCTGGCGGCGGCCTACGCCGCCGAGGCGCTGGCCCGCATCGCCGATCCAGCGACCGTCGACGCCAGACGCCGGCGTCTCTTCGCCCATCTGCCGAAGATGGCGGCGCTCGCCCCGGCCGCCGGTCCAGCGGAGCGGCTGCGTGCGACGCTTGAGCAGCGCTTCGGGCCCTTGGCGGAGATCGCCATCGCCGCCCGCTGCGGCGAGGCGCTGCCCGGCGTCCTGCAGGGCACGATCGATCCGCTGAGCGTGCTGTTCGCCGGCGACCAAGCGGGCTTTCTCTACGGCGAGGCCGCGTTCGCACGACTGCTCAACCGCATGGTGCTGGCGGCGGCCGAGCCCGTCCTGCGGGCGGCCGATCCCGACCGGCCCGCTCGCATCCTGGAGATCGGCGCCGGCACCGGCGCCCTGTTCGCCACGCTGCGCGAGCGGGTGCCCGCCGAGCGGTGGCGCTACACCTTCACCGACGTCTCCCCGGCCTTCCTCGGCCAAGCGGCCGAGCGCTTCGGCGCCGAGGCCGCGACGTTCGCCGAGCTCGACATCGAGCACGACCCGGCCCCGCAAGGCTTCCCTGCCGCCAGCTACGATCTGGTCATCGCGGGCAACGTGATGCACGCCACGCGCGACCTGACCGCATCCTTGCGCCATGCCCGGGATCTTCTCGCCCCGGGCGGCGTGCTCGTCCTGCTCGAAGCGGCGCGGCGGCGCGCCTGGAGCGATCTCGTCTTCGGCCTCACCGACGGCTGGTGGCGTTTCGAGGACACCGACCGCCGTCCCGACCATCCGCTGCTGGCGGCCGAGAGCTGGCACGACCTGCTGGCCGGGCACTTCGCCGAGGTCGCGATCGTGCCCTCGCCGGGCGACGGCGACCAGATCGTGGCCATCGCCCGCCAGCCCGGTGACGGGCGCCCGGTGCGGGTGCTCGCGCCCGATCCCGAGGCATCGGCGCTGGAGGCATCCACGCAGGTCCTCGAGGCGGCGCAGGCGGCGCTCGCCATGGAGCGGCCGCCGGCCTTGTGCGTCGTGCTTCCCCGTGGCCTCACCCCGCTCGCTGCGCCGCCGCGACCGGGCCTCGCCAGCGTCGCCGGCCTCGCGCGGGTGCTGACGATCGAGCATCCCGAGCTGGGCTGCCGCGTCCTCGACGGCGACGACGCGCTCCCGCCGGCGGAGATCGCGGCCGGTGACGAGGCCGAGATCGTCTGGCGCGGCGGCCGGCGCTTCGCGCGCCGCCTCGGCGTCCTGGCGCTGCCGGCGGATGCCGAGTTCCGGACCTGCGGCACGCATCTCGTGACCGGCGGCCTCGGCGGTCTCGGCCCCGGGCTCGCCGAGTGGCTACTGGAACATGGCGCCGAGCGGGTCCTGCTGCTGGCGCGGCGCCTCACCGAGGCATCCTTGCCCGCAGGCGTCGAGATCGTTCGCGGCGACGTCGCCGATCGGGCGGAGGTCGAGGCCGCGCTGGCCGTCGCCGGGCCTGTGTTGCGCGGCGTGTTCCATCTGGCCGGCAGCCTGGACGACGGCGCCTTCGTCCGGCTCGACCGTGCGCGGCTGGCCCGCGTCTACCGGGCGAAGGTCGAGGGTGCCCTGCTGCTGGACGAGCTGACGGCAGGCCTGCCGCTCGACGCCTTCGTGCTGTTCGGCAGCACCGCCGGCGTGTTCGGCAACCCGGGCCAGGCCAACCATGCCGGCGCCAATGCTGCGCTCGACGCGCTGGCCTGGTCCCGCCGCGACCGCGGCCTGCCGGCGCTGGCCATCGACTGGGGTGCCTGGGGCGGGGCCGGTGCCATCGCCCGCGAAGGTGTGGCGGATCGCTTCGCCGGCGAGGGCGTGCGGCTGATGGACCCGAGCCGCGCCTTCGCCTTGATGGGCCGTGCCCTGGCCGCCGGCGAGACGCAGGTCGTGGCCGCATCCATCGACTGGCCCGAGTTCCTCCGCCGCTACGAGCCTGGGCGGGCGCCGCCCTTCTTCGACGCGGTGGCGCCGCGGACGCGCCGGCGGACGGCGGCGGCCAAGCCCGCGAGCGGCGCCGACATCCGGCCCGAGGACGTGGCAGGGCTCGCCCGCTTCGTGTTGCAGAGCGCGCGCGCGGTCCTCGGCGCCGCTGCCGGCGAGAGCATCCCGGCTGATCAGCCGCTGAACGAGCTGGGCCTCGATTCACTGATGGCGCTGGAGCTGCGCAAGGCGTTGGGGCGCGGTCTCGGCCTGGAGCTGCCGGCGACGCTCCTGTTCAGCCATCCCTCGACCGAGGCTCTGACCGCACATCTGGCAGAGCTCCTGGGTCTCGACGCGACGGATACCGCCGGCTCGCCGGGCGAGCCGGTCCCGGACAGCGACGTGGTGGCGGTGCAGGCGATGAGCGAAGCGGAGATGGCGGCCTTGATCGAACGGGAATTCGCGCTCGCCATGGCCGACGATGTCCGATAGCCCGCTCTCGCCGCTCCAGCAGGCCGCGCTCGCGCTCAGGAAGCTGCGCGCGCGGGTCGACACGCTTGAGCAGGCGGCCAGGGCGCCGATCGCGGTCATCGGGCTGGCCTGCCGCTATCCAGGCGGTGCCACTGATGGCGATCGGCTGTGGCAGAACCTGATCGACGGCGTCGATGCCACGTCGGACATTCCCGCCGACCGCTGGGACGTCGAGGCGCACTACGACCCGCGGCCGGGCGTGCCCGGGCGGATGTACACCCGCCGCGGTGGCTTCATCGACGGCGTCGACGAGTTCGATCCGCAGTTCTTCCGGATAGCACCCCGCGATGCGATCGGCATCGACCCGCAGCAGCGCCTGTTGTTGCAGACCGTCTGGCATGCGCTGGAGGATGCCGGCTTGGCGCCACCAAGCCTGCAGGGCAAGCCGGTGGGCGTGTTCCTCGGTATCAGCACCAATGATTATTCCAACCTGCTGAGCAAGACCGCGTTCGGCTCGTCGAGCAACGCCGGTGCGGGTGCCGGCAACGCCGCCAGCGTCGCCTCCGGGCGGATCAGCTACACGTTCGGCTTCCAGGGCCCGTGCTTCGCGGTCGATACCGCCTGCTCGTCGTCGTTGGTGGCAACCCACCTCGCGGTGCAGGCGCTGCGCGCCGGCGAGTGCGATATCGCCGTCGTGGCTGGCGTCAACCTGATGCTGGCGCCCGACATCACCGTCAATTTCTGCCAGGGCCGGATGCTGTCCCCGGATGGTCGCTGCAAGACGTTCGATGCCGCTGCCGACGGCTATGCCC
>JAPJRA010000422.1 GCA_030824835.1 Geminicoccaceae bacterium
GCGGCCGAGCAGCTCGGCGCGGCTGACCAGCACCTCCTTGGTGCCGGCTTCGGCGATCTTGCGGGCCAGACGCGGCGTCAGCTTGGTGTCGCGCTCGGCGACCACCTCGCCGCTCTCGGCATCGACCAGGTTCTCGATCAGCTTCACGCCGCGGAAGGAGTCCGGCACGAAGGGCTGGCTCCAGCCCTTGGCGCCACGGCTGAAGACGACCTGGTCATAGAAGGTGTTGAGGATCTCCTCGGCGTCCATGCCGCGGATCTCGCCCGCCTCCAGCGCCTCGCCGCGCTCGGCGCGCAGGGCCTCGGTGCGCTCGGATTCCAGGGCATAGAGCAGCGTCGTGGCGGGCAGCTTGCGCTTCCGGTCGACACGGACGTAGCAGATGTCCTTGGCGTCGAACTCGAAGTCGAGCCAGGAGCCGCGATAGGGGATGACGCGGGCGGCGAACAGGTACTTGCCCGAGGAGTGCGTCTTGCCCTTGTCGTGGTCGAAGAACACGCCCGGGGAGCGGTGCATCTGCGAGACGATGACGCGCTCGGTGCCGTTGATGATGAAGGTGCCGTTGTCCGTCATGAGCGGCATGTCGCCCATGTAGACATCCTGCTCCTTGATGTCGCGAACGCTCTTCGAGCCGGTCTCCTCGTCAACGTCCCAGACGATCAGCCGGAGGGTCACCCGCAACGGCGCCGCATAGGTCATGCCACGCTGATGGCATTCCTCGACATCGTACTTGGGCTCCTCGAGGTCGTACTTGACGAAATCGAGCGCGGCGCGATCGGCAAAATCCCGGATTGGGAAGACCGAGCGGAAAACCTCTTCCAGACCCATCAGCTCGCGCTCAGGCGCGCCGATGTGCATCTGCAGGAAATTGTCGTAAGACTGCCGCTGGACCTCGATAAGGTTGGGCATCTCGGTGACTTCGGGGATTCGGCCGAAGCTCTTGCGAATCCGCTTCTTGGCCGTGGGAAGATCGGACATGGCTGACCTGCTTCGGTTAAACCGTTAGCTGGACGCGACTCCGACGCTGGGCGCCGAAATCAGGACGTCGAGACGACGCCGAAAAGGCCGGGCTGCGCGTGACGCATCCGGCCTGTGCGGATCGAGGAACATGGACTGCTGCGGCCACCGCAGCCCTGGCGTCCCGGCGCGAACGCCGAAACTACCAGAGCCGCAGCGGTGCGGTTGTCGAGAGCGATCTACTTGATCTCCACGGTGGCGCCGGCTGCCTCCAGCTGCGCCTTGACCTTGGCCGCCTCGTCCTTGGAGATCGCCTCCTTGACGGCCTTCGGCGCCGCCTCGACCAGGTCCTTGGCCTCCTTCAGGCCCAGGCTGGTCAGGGCGCGGACCTCCTTGATGACGTTGATCTTCTGGGCGCCAGCGGCCACCAGGATCACGTCGAACTCGGTCTGCTCCTCGACCGGCTCGGCCGCAGCGGCCGCACCGCCGGCCGCAGCCACGGCGACCGGGGCCGCCGCCGAGACGCCCCACTTCTCCTCGAGCATCTTCGACAGCTGAGCTGCCTCAAGGACGGTCAGGCCCGAGAGATCCTCGACCAGCTGATCCAAATTCGCCATCACAACCACTCCCGCAACGAACTTATGCCAGGACGCCCAACTCTTGGTGCGCCGTTACTTCCCAACAGGCGCTCAGACGCCCTCTTGCTCCGCACGCGCCGCCAGCACCCGGGCGATCTGACCGCCCGGCGCCTGCAGCAGCCCGACCAGACGACTGGCCGGCGTGTTCAACAGACCAATGAGCTTGGCCCGCAGCTCGTCGAGCGACGGCAGCTCGGCCAGGGCGCGGACCGCGGCCGCGTCCAGCAAGGTGCCGCTGAGCCCACCGCCCACGATCTGCAGCTTGTCGTTCTTCTTGCCGAACTCACTGATGATCCGCGGCGCTGCCGTCGGGTCCTTGGAGTAGGCGATCGCGGTGGGCCCCTTGAACATGGAAGCCATCGGCGCGAACGGCGTTCCGTCCACGGCCAGCTGGGCCAGCTTGTTCTTGGTCACCCGGAACGACGCTCCGGCAGCCCTCATCCGGGTGCGGAGATCGGTGACCTCCGCTACGGAAAGGCCTTTGTAGTACGTCAGGACCACAACCCCGGTCTCTGTGAAGACCGTGTTGAGATCGCTAATTACCTGCGCTTTTTCGGCTCGCAGCACGCTAGTCTCCGAACACTAACCGATCCGGCTCTCGCCTCGGCGGATCACACCGCCATCGCACTGCCGCCACGAACCGTTCCCGATCGTCACGCGCAATACCGACGCGCTCACGCCGAACACCACCCCTGGTCGAGTACGACCCGGATGGCACGGCGCTGACGTTCCTCGGAGCCCGGGAATGTAGCGGCGCCGGCGCCGAGCGCAAGAGCCAAAATCATTTCGATTGCACGAATCTCAGCCCACCAGGGTGGGCACGTCGACCTTGATCCCTATACCCATGGTCGAGCTGAGATTGGCCCGCTTCAGGTAGGTGCCCTTGGCGCCGCTAGGCTTCGCCCGATTGATGGCGTCGACGAACGCCTTCACGTTGGCGACGAGCTTGTCCGCATCGAAGCTGGCCTTGCCGACTCCGGCATGGACGATCCCGGCCTTTTCGACGCGGAACTGCACCTGACCGCCCTTGGCGGCCTCCACAGCCTCGCGCACGTTGGGCGTCACCGTGCCCAGCTTCGGGTTCGGCATCAGCCCGCGCGGGCCCAGGATCTTACCCAGGCGGCCGACGAGCGGCATCATGTCCGGCGTCGCGATGCAGCGATCGAAGTCGATCTTGCCGCCCTGGATCTGCTCGGCCAGATCCTCGGCACCGACGACATCGGCCCCGGCAGCCAATGCCTCGGCAGCCTTGTCGCCGCGGGCGAACACGCCCACGCGCAACGTCTTGCCGGTGCCATGTGGCAGGTTGACCGTGCCACGGACCATCTGATCGGCGTGACGTGGATCAACGCCGAGGTTGAGCGACAACTCCACCGTCTCGTCGAACTTCGCGTTGGCATTGCCTTTGACCAGCTGCACCGCCTCGGGCAGCGCGTGCAGCTTCGCCGCGTCGACGGACTTGTATGCCGCCGCCAGCCTCTTTCCCTTGCCAGCCATCGTCTTACTCCGCCACCTCGAGGCCCATCGAGCGGGCCGAGCCGATGATCATCTGCACCGCCCCGTCGACATCGTGGGCGTTCAGATCCTTCATCTTGGCCTCAGCGATCTCGCGGCACTGGGCCACCGTCACCTTGCCGGCAATACCACGGCCGGTGGTCGAGCTGCCCTTGGACACGCCCGCCGCCTTCTTCAGGAAGTAGGATACGGGCGGCGTCTTGGTGACGAACGCGAAGGTGCGATCGGCGAACGCGGTGATGACCACAGGCACCGGCATGCCCGGCTCCATGCCCTGCGTCGCCGCGTTGAATTCCTTGACGAACTGCATGATGTTCAAGCCGCGCTGACCCAGCGCCGGCCCGATCGGCGGCGACGGGTTGGCCTTGCCGGCCGGCACCTGCAGCTTGATGTAACCGGTGATTTTTTTCGCCATCGGCTTCCAGCCTACCTTTCTGGCTTAGCGGTCCAAACGCGCCGTTGCGGCGCTCCCGCACGCTCATCCACGTGAAACGACTAGAGCTTTTCGACCTGCGAGTACTCCAGCTCGACCGGCGTGGCCCGGCCGAAGATCGAAACGGAAACCTTGAGCCTGCCCTTGGCCTCGTCGACTTCCTCGACGACGCCGCTGAACGACGCGAACGGCCCGTCGCTCACCCGGACGCTGTCGCCCGAGATGAAGGCGATCATCGGCTTGGGGTGCTCGACCCCTTCCGCCATCTGATGGCGGATGCGCTCGGCCTCATGGTCGGGGATCGGCGACGGCTTGCCGCCCGGGCCCAGAAAACCGGTGACCTTGGCGGTATTGCGCACCAGCGACCAGGTCTCGTCGTTGAGGACCATCCGCACCAGCACGTAGCCGGGAAAGAACTTGCGCTCGGCGCTGACCTTCTTGCCGCGTCTGACCTCGACCACCTCTTCCATCGGGACCAGAATGTCCTCGAACAGGTGGGCCAAGCCCTTCTGCTCGGCCTGCTCGCGGATCGACTCGCGGACCTTCTTCTCGAAGCCCGAGTAGACGTGGATGATGAACCAACGCGCCGGCGTCATCGCGGTCATCGCGCACCCAGTCCCAGCACGAGCTCAATGCCGTAGGCGATGAGCAGGTCGACAACGAAGAAGAACAGGGCGGCCAAAGCCGACATCGCGAGCACGCTGAGCGTCGTTGCTACCAGCTCTTTTCGGCTGGGCCAGGTCACCTTGGCCAGTTCCTGCCGCACCTCGCGGATGAACTGCGCCGGCGAAGTCTTCGCCATCATCAAAGCGCTCTACTTTCTGCTGTTCGGATCGGCCCACCGCCGGTCGGCCCGGTACACTGGCGGCTGGCAGGAGTGGAGGGGCTCGAACCCCCAACCCCCGGTTTTGGAGACCGGTGCTCTAGCCAGTTGAGCTACACTCCTATCGCCTGCTCCATCGAAGTCCGCATCACCT
>JAPJRA010000423.1 GCA_030824835.1 Geminicoccaceae bacterium
GGCTGAAGCTATGCGGGCCGGGCGAGTGGCTGGCCGAGAAGCACGGCACCAAGAGGCGTCGGTCCTGGAAGAAGCTGCACCTGGGCGTGGACGCCGAGACCGGCCGGATCCTCGCCTCCGAGCTGACCGGCCACGAGATGGACGACGGCGCGCAAGTCGGGCCCTTGCTCGACCAGGTCGCGGGCCCGGTCGCCTCGCTCACGGGCGACGGCGCCTACGACCAGCAGGGCGTCTACGCCAGCGTCGCCGAGCGCCATCCCGAGGCGGCCGTCATCGTGCCGCCGCGCTCGACCGCGGTGCCGAGCGAGACGGCCGAGACCGCGCCCACCCGGCGCGACCGCCATCTCCGGTTCATCGCCGAGCACGGGCGCATGGCCTGGCAGAAAGCGTCGGGGTACACCAAGCGCGCCAGGGCCGAGGCCGCTGTCGGCAGGTTCAAGCGCGTGATCGGTGACGGGCTACGCTCGCGCACGGACCGGCGCCGGGCGACCGAGGTGGCCATTGCCGTCCGTGCTCTGAACCGCATGCTGGAGCTCGGACGCCCGAACTACGTCCGCACCGCCTGACCCTAGGTGGGGACGGGGCTACTGTGTCCACCACCTCATCCGTGCAACACAGTCGCATCCTGCCCGTGATCGGAGAGAGGGCGAAGCCCTTCCGGTGAAAGAGTCAGCCCTGTGGGCTGGCCTTATCCCCCGCGAAGCGGGGCCAGCTATCGGGAAGAATCTATAGGTAATTGCGTTGGTGCGCGGAGTCTGGCGGACGAGCGATGAGAGCAGTAGGCAAGCGAGCCCGGTGACCACGATATTCATCCTGACGTTGAACAACTTGACAACGCCGGTCTCGGTTCGTGTCGCCTAATGGCGGTGGCAGCAGGGGCACTCTCACTTCGCCAGCCTCCATGCACCAGCGCCGCGGCTCAACGCAACGGAACCACGACGGGCAGCATGCGTCGGCTCAGCGGCTTGGGTGCAACTCGTCCCAGTGTCGTTGCGCCCTCGCGACATTACCGAGCACGTCCTTCCGCCACTCCTCGCGGGTCACCTCGTCGAAGTTCAGGTAGAGCTTGCCGTCGACGATCGCCCAGGCCTCCGGGTCCGCCTCGGCTGTGGCGCCGTTGGCCATTCCCATGGCGCAGAACCCGCCGAAGCGGGGCGCGTAGCGCTGCGGATCGGTAGCGAACAGGTCGCGGTGGGCGGCGCTCGCGAAGCGCCAGCGGGCGTCGCGCCACGCATACTCGTACCGCTCGTTGCCCCTCTCCGGCCGGCCGTCGACGAAGTACGACGTCGTGTCGTAGCCCTTGATCGCGACCCGTGCGGCGCTTGGGTCGAGGTCAGCGGCACCAGCGAGGGCGGGCGAGACGAAGAAGGCGGCCAGCAGGCCGGACAGGACACAACCGGTCGCGAGCGGCGATGTGCCGAGCATGAGACCTCCAGGCCCGTAGCCCGCCCGCCGAGATTCGGCCGCTGACCGACCCGGAGGGCAGTGACGTCGGACCCTGATGCTAGCATGGTGGGTCGCTCAGGGGCAGTTGCCCAAGCGTCGGAGGCCGCATGGAGCAGCCGCGCGGCATCGAACGAAAGCTGACCACTATCCTTTACGCCGACGGGGTCGGGTACTCGCGGCTGATGGCGGCGGACGAGGAAGCTACCCTGCGGACCCTGAACGCCTGCCGGGCCGAGATCGGCCGGCTCATCCAGGCGCACCAGGGGCGCGTCTTCGGCACCGCCGGGGATAGTGTGGCGGCCGAGTTCCCGAGCGCGGTCGAGGCTGTGCGCTGCGCCATCGAGCTCCAGTCGGCGCTGCAAGGCCTGGACGCGGTGACGCCCGAGGGGGCACGCATGCGCTTCCGGATCGGCGTCAACCTCGGCGACGTCATGGTCGAGGGCGGTGATCTGCTGGGTGACGGCGTCAACGTGGCCGCCCGCCTGCAAGGCCTCGCCGACCCGAGCGGTATCTGCATCTCGGGAAGCGTGCTCGACCAGGTCGAGGGCAAGCTGCCGGTCTCGTGCGAGCCGTTGGGCGAGCAGCGCCTGAAGAACATCGCCAGGCCGGTCCGGGCCTA
Source organism: Geminicoccaceae bacterium (assembly GCA_030824835.1). Lineage (GTDB taxonomy): Bacteria > Pseudomonadota > Alphaproteobacteria > Geminicoccales > Geminicoccaceae > Benzoatithermus. The sequence goes on from JAPJRA010000423.1 coordinate 2,066, forward strand.
TGCCGTCCGGACCGTCGGCCACGCGCCCGCCAGACGGCGCGGCCTCGCTCTTGCGCTCCCCGCTGGCGCAGGCCTAGCGCTGCTGCTCGGGCTGGGCGCGCTCGGGGCACGCTCGGGATGGCTGCCTCTCGGGACGGGAGCTGCGCCCCCGACGCCGGGGCGGGCGGCAATCGCGGTGCTGCCCTTCGCCAACCTAAGCGGCGACCTGGGGCAGGACTACTTCGGCGATGGGCTCACCGAGGACGTGATCGCCGCGTTGGGCCGTTTCTCCGCCCTCTCCGTCACCGCACGCGAGGCGGTCCAGCGCTACAAGGGCAAGGATCCCGGCCCAGGGGAGCTCGCCCGCGACCTGGGCGTCCGGTACGTCCTGGAGGGCAGCGTGCGCCGCGACGGCGGGCGCGTGCGGGTCACGGCGTCACTCACCGACGCGACGAGCGGGCGTCACCTGTGGTCGGACCGCTACGACGGCGAGCTGGTGGACGTGTTCGCGGTCCAGGACGAGATCACTCGGAACGTCGCCGGCGCCCTGGCCGTCAGGCTGACTAGGCTTGAGGCCGAGCGCGCCGCAGCGAAGGCGCCCGGGAACCTTGCAGCCTATGACCTCGTCCTGCGGGGCCGCGCGCAGGCTGCGGCGAACACCGAGGAGGCGAACCGCGCCGCGCGTGACCTGTTCGAGCAGGCGGTCCAGCTCGATCCCTCCTACGCCCCGGCCTACGTCGGCCTTGGCTGGACCTGGGTGAAGGCGGCCGGGTTCGGCTGGACAGAGTTCCGCACGGACGCACTGCGGCGGGCCGAGGACTTGGCCACCCGAGCGATCAGCTTCGACCCCGACAACGCCGAAGCGCACGCTCTGCTCGGGAGCGCCTACATCAACCTCGGGCGGTACGATCTGGGCCTGAGCGAGGAGGCGCGCGCGATCGCCCTCAACCCGAGCGACGCCGGGAGCTACGCCTCCCGGGGGGCGGGCCTCGTGTTTACGGGCTACCCTGAGGAGGCGGTTGCCGCCTTCGAGACCGCCCTTCGGCTCGACCCAGAGCTCGGCTCGGGCCGGCTCCATCCGGTGGGGTGGGCCTACTACCTCGTCGGGCGCTATGAGGACGCGGTGCGCGTGCTGGAGGCGGAGGCCCTACACAGCCCTGAGGACTACTTCGTCCACGCCGGGCTGGCCGCGTCCTATGCCGAGCTGGGGCGGTCGGACGACGCCGCCCAGGCGGCGGCCGCGGTCCTACGGACGTGGCCCTTCTTTGAGGTCGAGGCCTTCGCCGCGCAGTTCCAGGGCGGCGAGCACCGCGCCCGGATCACGGAAGGGCTGCGCAAGGCCGGACTGAGGTGAGCATCAACTCGGGACGATCGGTCCGTATCCACCCGGTGAGTTGAAGGTCACAACGGCGCTGGTGCACGCTCACCTCGCCAGCCTCCCTGCATCAGCGCCATCCACCTGCCGACCGCTTCGCACCTTAGCGACCTGGCGCGGTCTCGGCTGGATCGGGGGCGGAGAGCCGTTAAGTGTGACGCCGGTATCGGTCAGATCGACTCTGGCCTCCGGATAGACCGCCAAGGCTAGACGGATGTCGCGCAGGAAGCGCGGCTTGAAGTGCTTCACCTGGGCTGTCCCGGCACCAAACTGGTGGTGCAGCGCATCCCACGAAACCGGTGTGGGCTTCTCCAGCACATGTAGCCGGTACGCCAGCCACAGATAGAGATCGAGCGGCATGGCGGTATTTGCCAGAAGCCTGACCGCGCTTTCGACAATAGGCACGGGCCGGCGCAGGATCGTTTCGTAGAAGCCCTCGCTCAGCTCCACTGACGATTGTCGCGCGTCTTCATCGAATGGCTGAAACGCGCCGCGAACGATCTTGTCCGCTAGCTCGGTTCTGCCATCAGTCGCCGTCAGTTGGACGCTCAACAAGCAATGCTGAATCCGGTCGGACTGGTCCGCTACGGTCGCGTAGTTCTTGCCGTTGTCCGCTAAGCCCATCGCCCCAATCCAAGCGCACATGGATCGGCCCAGCTCGATATGACGCGATCGGGTCTTTACCGCCTCGGTCATGAGATAGAGCAAGATCAGCCGCGCCTTCGCGCCGAACGGAACGCCTCTCATCCGTCCGTCATGGCCCTGGAGAGGGTGCACCAGCAGCGAGGCGTAGCCGGTGCGTCTTTCCCACACCTGGCCCGCTGCTATCTCACGGTGCGGTAGGACAGTGAGGCACAGCCCCGGATGGGTGTAGATCGGGTCGATTCGTTCATCGCTCAGGAACTTGCCTGCAAGCCCAGCCGCACGTCGTTGGGTCGGCTCGAAAAGGTGGAGCTGGTCGCTGCCCCGATCGAACAGGGTTTGGTGGAGAGGTTGAACTGCGGCGATCTTATCCACAGGGCAAAGTTCCTTCCGCACCTTAGCGACCACTATTAGGTGTCTATTTGTAAGTCTATTAGTATAGGAAGCAAA
>JAPJRA010000424.1 GCA_030824835.1 Geminicoccaceae bacterium
GAAGCGCACCTCGATGACCCGGGACTCGCCGAGCGACACGGCATCGAGACGCTTGAGCACCTGTTCGACGATGCGCGATCGTTGCTGCTCCGCGGCAAGCTCGTCGGGTGCGTGGGGCTGGCTCGCGGGGGCCGGTCTGCCCCCGCGGAGCAGGTTCACGATGGCCGCGACGGCGGATTGTAACCAGCCATGCGACGTGCTCGGCGACGCCGTCGCATCGGGATTGAACTCGGCTAGCCGGTCCAGCCGCAATGCGACAACGACCTCCTGCGCGATTTCCGGCGAGCGGATAATCTCGAGCTCGCTGAGGACGGCGGCGCGGTCTTCGGGCAGTGCGCCGACGACCGGCGTGATGTCGACCATCCGCGACGGCTGCGCCTCGATCATCACGCGCGCGCTGGCCGTGTAAAGCCGTGGCAGGGTCGCGATGGCCAGGCCCGCCAGGACGACGACCGTCGAGCAGATGACGATGAAGAGTGCCCGGCGGCGCCAGAACAGGCCCAGCAGATGGTCGAGCGAAATGCCGCTGGGCGCCGGCTCTCGGCGCTCCTTGCCCGGGCTCGGGTGGCAAGCCGCATTGGCGTCGAACGCCTGTAGTGGCGATCTCCCACCAGCAACCGGAATCATCGACCGCTACTCAATCATTTCCTCTGAGGCGCGCACCAGGCTCAGGCGGCCGCGGCCTGTGCCGCCCGCGCGCCGGCGGCGAACTCATTGAAGATGGCGTCGATACCGACCGTGAGGTCCCACTCCGGATAGTCCCGGCGCATCCTGGAAAGATCCGAATAGTAGCAGATGTGATCACCCGCCCTGTTTTCTTCGCTCATTTTCCAGTTCAGCTTCTGGCCCAGCAACTGCTCGAAACGGTCGATCGCCTCCAACATCGAGATACTCTGGCCCTTGCCACCGCCCAGATTGTAGACGGCACCGGGCCGCGGATTGCGGATGTACGCATCGAACGCCCCGACCACGTCACGACTGTGGATCTGGTCGCGGACCTGCTTGCCCTTGTAGCCGAAGATCGTGTACGGGCGCCGCTCGACGACGGCGCGGGCGAGATAGGCCAGGAACCCGTGCAATTCCGCGGCCGAGTGCCCGATGCCGGTCAGACACCCGCCCCGGAAGCAGACGGTCTTCATGCCGAAGTAGCGCCCATATTCCTGCACCATGACGTCGGCCGCGAGCTTACTGGCGCCGAACAGGCTGTGCTTCGACTGGTCGACGGTCAGCTGCTCGTTAATTCCGCCAGCGTAGGCCGGATCCGCATAGTCCCAGCGGGTGGGCAGTTCCCGCAGCGCGATCTCGTTGGGCGCATCGCCGTAGACCTTGTTCGTGCTCATGAACACGAAGCATGCTTCCGGGCAGAAGCGACGCGTGGCCTCGAGCAGGGTGAGCGTACCGCCGGCGTTGGTGTCGAAATCCTCGAACGGCATCCTAGCCGCCAGGTCGTGGCTCGGTTGCGCCGCACAGTGGATCACGACATCGGGCCTGATCTCCTCGAACAGCCGCATCACCACCCCACGGTCGCGGATGTCGGCGTCGATGTGCCGGTAGTTCTCGCAAGTCTCCTCGAGCCGACGCCGCTGGCGGCTCGTATCGCCGTCAGGCCCGAAGAAATGCTGGCGCAAATTGTTGTCGATGCCGATCACCCGGTCGGCGCGCTTATCATAGTGCCGGACAGCTTCACTGCCGATCAGCCCGGCGCTTCCAGTAACGAGGACCGTATCAGGCATCAATTTCTTCCAAATCAGGCTGCATGGTTGAGACTTGCCGAGCCCGGCGCGAGTGAAAGCCACCGACGCGGCGGTAGGAGCCGTTCCGAGCCATGTTGCCGTCTTCCGTCGGCTCGAGGGGTCCGGAGGCTAGGAGAACCCCAATGCCTGCCGCCCCAGGCGCCAGAGAAAGGTACTGTTGGTCGAGATGTACCGCCCCGCTAGCCGGCGCGGCTCCTGCGACAGACGGAACAGCCACTCGAGCCCGCGATCTTGCATCCAGCGCGGCGCCTGCCGCTTCGTGCCGGCATGAAAGTCGAAAGCGGCGCCGACACAGACCTGGACCGCGGGAATCGATGCCCGATGCTCGTACGCGAAGTGCTCCTGCCGGGGGCAGCCAAGTCCGATGAAGACAAAGCCTGCACCGCTGGCAGCAATTCGGGCCACCAGCGCCGCATCCTCCTCCGGGGTGAGGGGGCGAAATACCGACGGCTCGTGACCGACGATCTGCAATAGTGGATAACGGCGCTGCAGCGCCTCCTTGAGGCGGTTCACGGTCGCGCTCGTCGAACCGTAAAGATAGACACCGATCTTCTCGGCCGCCGCGCGCTCGCACAGGCGCAAGGTCAGTTCCGGGCCATAGACACGGTCCTTCAGGCCGGCGGCGAACAGAGCGTTCAAGGCCCAGCGGATGGGCTGGCCGTCCGGCAGGACCAAATCGAAGGCGGCGATCTTGCGGCTGAAGTCGGCGTCGCGTGCCGCTTCGACCGTGCCATGCACCGCAAGGGCGGTGGCAATGCACGGTTGCCGCCGCGACGCCGCCGCTGTCAGCACGTCCACCGCCTGCGCATAGTCGGTACAGCTCACCGGCACACCGATGACCGTTCGCTTGACCGGCCACTTCCGCGTGCCGGCCGACGGCAGATGCACCGCGGGATCCAGACTTGCGAGGCCGGCCATCACCGCGCCTCCTCGCTGAACAGGCCCCGCGTGAAGGTCAGCAGCATGATCCTCAGATCGAGCGTCAGGGACCAGTTCTCGATATATCTCAGATCATAGGCGACGCGTGTCTCTGCCTTCTGCAGGGTATCGACTTCGCCCCGAGATCCATTGACCTGCGCCAGTCCGGTCAGTCCCGGTCTCATCCGGTGGCGCGCCGGGTAGGAGGCGACCGCCTCGTGATAGAGACGATCCTGCACCATCATTTCGACGGGATGCGGCCGCGGTCCGACGATCGACATATCTCCGCGCAGCACGTTGAAAAGCTGTGGCAGCTCGTCGATCGAGCAGCGACGCAAGACACGGCCGACGCGGGTGATCCTGGCGTCGCTCCGCATGGTACGGCGAGCTCCACTCGCGTCGCCGAGATGTGTGTACATGGTCCGAAACTTGAGGACCTCGAAGACCTCGTTGTTGAAGCCATACCGCCGCTGCCGAAAAATGACCGGACCCGGACTTTCTAGCCGTATGGCCAGCGCCACGAACAGCAGCACGGGTCCAAGGACCAGCAGCCCTAGGCCGGCGATCAGCTTGTCCACAAGCCACTTGCCGATGCCGCTCCAGCCCTTGTGAGGCTGGCGGTAAAGCAGTGGCAAGTTCAGATTGCCCAGAGAGACCGTGTCACGGCCGGCGTCGGCCGGGTCGAGGCCGGCATCGTTGGGCCCGAGCAGGACATCGACCGGCAGGGGCGCCAGCTTCTGGACGAGCTCGTCGACGCGATCTTTGCCGCCGGGCGCCAGGGCCAGCACAACGGCGTCGACCATTTCCTCCCGCCCGATCGACAGCAGATCGTCAAAGGTTCCGGTCGTTGGAACTCGCGCGGCCGCATCGGGATCGTCTTGGCGGCCGCTCCGGGGCTCGTCGAAGACGCCGATGACGTGGGTATATTCATGGGTGCACGCGGTGTCCCGCAGTCTCGTGTGCAGGCGACGGGCCGCCTCGCCGGATCCGAGGATGGCCACGGTGCGGCTGCCGACCCGGCGCGTGCGCATCGTGCGCTTGAGTGCCGACATCGTGACGGCCTGCAGCATCGGCAGCGCGACCACGATCGTTCCGAACCAAAGTGCTATCCAGACACCGGACACGATGTGGGGCGTGATCAGCGCCTCGAATGCCAGCACCAGGGCCGCCGCAAGGAGGCACGGCTGAAGGATCCAGGTCGAGATCTCGGATTCCAGGGATTTATCGGAAACGGTGGAACGTCCAAGTACCGCAGCGATCAGTCCGGTCGACAGTCCTCCGCCAAGAGCAAGCAACAAGTAATGACGGTTCACGCTTGCCAAAATGCCCGCATGGTCGACGTCCACGCCGACGCCCGGCAGCATGGCTGCCGCCTCGAAGGCCATGATGCCGCCAGCAGCCACCAGAAAGGAGGTCGCGACGCCGATCCAACGCCAGAACCGCTGGTACAAGCGGGGCGCCGGTGGCGCCGCGTTCGCTTCCGTTCCCAGTCCGGGCCCATGGCTTGGCGCGAGTTCCAACTGCGAATGTGGCACCATCATATAAATCTCATCTCACTCGTCATCGGCGGCAGACCGCTAGAGATCGCAGAATGTGGCGGAGCGGCGGACATCCCCGACATTGCTCGGGCCTGGTTCTCCACCGGTTGGTGTTGCCGACACGACGGGAACCAGATGGGTTCAGGCGACCGCCTTGGTGGGCGGCGCCGACCAAGTGGGCCGTACGTTCAGAATCTGCCGGAACCAGGCGACGGTCTGTTCCAAGCCGTCCATCACCTCGACCGTGGGCTCCCAGCCCAGGAC
>JAPJRA010000425.1 GCA_030824835.1 Geminicoccaceae bacterium
TTGGTCTGCTCGCACAGACCGCGGCGCGCGTGAAGCTGCCGGAGGTGGCGGTGGTGCCGTTCGCCGAGCTGCGGGCGGCGGCCGGGCCGGCGCTCGACGAGGTGGCGCGGGCCGTGGCGGTGCGGGGCCTGGAGCTGCCGGAGCAGTGCCGGCTGATCACCGAGGCGGCGTGGGCGGCGAGCGGCCGGTCGGCGCCGGCGGTGATCGTGGGCCTGGCCTCGATGCCCTACCTGCCGACGTCGCTGCAGGGTGCGAAGGGCACCGCGCTCGACGCCGCCGCCCGCCGTGCCGCGGCGGCCGTGGGCGCCAGGCACGGGCTCGGGATCGGCACCTGCGGCTTCTTTCCGGGCATCTCCGACATGAGCTTCCTGGGCCAGGTGGACGCCGCCGCGGTCCCGGCGATCGCCGCCGCGACGCCGGCCTGGGGCCACGGGATCGCCTGGCCGAGCGGCCCCGCGGCCCTGGGCGTCCCGATCGTCAATGCCGGCCCGTGGGGGCGCGACTACCACACCCCGCTGGAGCGGCTCGACACGGCCTACGCGTTCGAGGTGCTGCCGGACCTGCTGTTTCGGATCGTGGGCGAGCTGCTGGACGGCTGACCGCGCTTACTCCGCGGCGACCAGGACCGCGGTCCTGATCTTGGTGCCGATCCCTACCGTCTTCCAGGCCTGGACCAGCTTCTTGGCGACGGCAGCACCGTATAGCGCCTTGGCGCGGTCGACGGTGATCTGGGCGAAGGCGGCGAAGGTCACGTCCTTGGGGTAGGAGCTCATGAGCGCCGCCGACCAGACATGGCCCGGGATGTCGTAGGCCTTGCCGCCGACGGCTTTGGCGAACAGGACGAAGGCCCGGTTGGGGATGCCGCTGTTGGTGTGCACGCCGCCCCAGTCGCCGGCATAGGTGTCCGGCAGGTTCTTGTAGCCGGCCATGGTGGCGGGCTGCGGGTCCTTGCCCAGGATCGGGTCATTGTAGGCGGTGCCCGGGTTCGCCATGTCCCGCAGCGCCCGGCCCTTGACCCGGCTCGTGAACAGGCCCTTGCCGACCAGCCAGTCGGCTTGCTGCGCCGTCTGCCCCTTCAGGTACTGCACCGTCAGCACGCCGAACACGTCCGAGAGCGATTCATTCAGCGCGCCGCTCTGCTTGTGGTAGGCCATCTTGCTGCCGGTGACGCCGTGCTGGCGCTCGTGGCCGACGATCTCGATGCAGCAGGTGAACGGCTTGAAGAGCGTCCCGTCGCCGTCGCCGAACACCATCTGGGCGCCGTTCCAGAAGGCGTTGTTGTACTGGTAGTCGTAATGCACCGTGCCCGGTACCGCGACCTTCTTGCCGTAGGCGAACTTGAAGTAGGCGATGGTGGCCGCCTGGCCAGCCGCCGCCTCCCTGACCCGCTTGTCGGCCGGCAACGGTGCCGGCGGCCCCCGCCACACCAGCGTACCCGGCAGGCGGGTCAGGTTGTTGGCCGTGTAGATCCCGCGTGGCAGGAGCGTGGCGGCCGGCCCGGCGCCCAGTTGGCCCTCGGCCCCGGGCAGGAGGGCACGGTCCCGCAGCAGCTGGCGCTGCGCCTGCACCCGCTGGGCCGCATCGCCGTGCTTGGCGATCGATTCGGTGACGTAGGGCGGCAGGAACGAGGTTCTGGCACCCCCTTCTCCGGCTGTGGCGGCGCCGGCCGAGACGGTCAGTCCGATGGCGGCGGCGAGGGTGGCGAATCTTTTCATGTCGTGCTTTCTGCAAGGATGGGCGCAGGTCCGTCCTACATGGACGCGACCGTAACGTTTCTACTCCTGCACTATCGTCATGCACTGAAAGCAATTGATGCGTTGGGCAACCTGTGACGCGGCGCGCCTTGCGACCGACGTGATCACGCGCCGCCGGGCGGCCGGGCCGCGGGCGCCGGCGCCGCGAGCCGGCGGCGGCCGAGGAGGCGGAGCGCCAGGTTTCGGCCGGCCCGCAGGATCGGGTACAGGTTGCGCGACGCCACGGGCGAGCGGAAGATCGCGGCGTTCAGGCGGTTGAAGGGGCCGGAGCCCGTGCTGAGCATGGCCAGCACGTTGATGCAGTCCGCACCGTGGTAGAAGCGCTGGCCGAGCTTCAGCGCCATGCCCTCGTCCAGGTCGAGCCCCAGCGCCCGCGCCTCGTCGGCCACCGGGTGCGGCCGTCGCGCATCGACCAGATGCAGCCGGCCAACGCTCTCGCGCACGCGCACGTAGCGGACATAGGCACTGCAGAACGGGCACTCGCCGTCATACACCAGCCACGCCTCGGCGTCGGGCGAGGTACCGGCCACCTGCGCGCTACCGCGTCCCGCCATGCTGCTCCACCCGCATCGCTACCCTATCCCGCCAGGGACGGATGTCGGCCGCGACCGCCCGTTGTCCAGAGGTGGGTCACACCCGCGCCCGCACGGCCAGCGGCTCGCCCCAGCCGGCGCGGCGGCAGAGATAGGTGGCGACCAGCGTCCACGGGACGAAGATGGCGTAGGTGCCGATCCATTCCCAGAAGATCGCGTTCAGCGCCAGGATGTTGACGACATGGAAGGTGAAGCCGAGCGGCACGTAGATCAGCTTCAGCCGCGGCAGCAGCAGCGAGACCCAGAAGGTGCCCTGGAAGGCGACGACGGTGAACTGGCCCAGGATGACGATGGCCCAGTGCTGCTGCAGCCAGAGCCCGAGCACCGAGCCGCGCCAGAGGCTGTCGTGGGCCATGTGGTACATCAGCGTGTAGCCGTTGAGCCAGTCGAGGCCGCCGATGAAGAACAGCTTCTCCAGAAAGGCCGAGATATAGATCATGGCGAACATCCACTGCGCCAACAGGATCGGCCAGCGGGCGAAGGGGCTTCGTTCCTCCAGCATGCCCGCCATCCCGCCGCCGCGCAGCAGCCGATCGACCGAGAGCACGCGGCCGGCGGGCGAGAGGACCAGGAAGGACAAGGCGAGCATCAGCGGCGCGTCCGTATGATGGAAGTCGCCGTAGGAGAAGAAATGCGTGATCAGGATCAGGCTCGCATAGAGCAGGACGATCAGGCTGGCGCGGGTCAGCAATCCGACGATGGCCAGGATGGCGGCACCGATCGCCACGTAGCGCGTGACCTCCAGGAATGCCAAGTCCGGTCGGTAGTCCAGCCCGAAGGGCAGCAGCAGCAGCCGGAGCAGCGGCTGCGGCAGATACATCTGATCGTCGAGCTCGGCGTAGATCTCGAGCCGGCCGACCGAGTATTTGCTGTAGACGAGCAGAAGAACGAGCTGGGTGCCGACCAGGACGATACGGCACATCGCGAGGTCGAACAGCGGCGCCGGCCGGAACCAGTATTCCCGCCAGCTGCCGAGCGGGGCCGGCTTGAGCCACCAGCGCAGGAAGCCGCTCACGGTACGCTGCCCGCGAGCTTGGGCTCGCCTTGCTCGATCCGCAGCACCTTCAAGACCTCGGGCCTCTCGGCATCGGCGTAGCCGTGATGGGTCAGAATGGCCGGATAGTCCTCGATACGGTAGGCGGCGACGGTCTTGCCGGTCAGCGCCTCGATCCGGCGCGTGAAGGCCGTGACATATTGTGCCGCCGACTGCTCGCGGGAGAAGATCTTCTTCAGCCGGAGGCGGAGTCCATGCGTCGTCTTGTGCTCGGCTGTCTTGACGCCGCCCAGCGTGTAGGTGTCGCCGGGGTATGCCACCATCCGCCGGGCCCAGTTCTCGTAGAACCAGTAATGCTCGCCGACATCGGCGCGGGTGATCGGGCGCTCGGTGCCGTCGGTGAAGGTGGCGTAGATCCGATGCTCGACGCGGATCCGCTCACCTTCATAGTGCGCCGCCGCATACATCGGGTAGTTGACGAACGGATAGGCCCAGGGGCCGCTGCGCAGCAGGACCGCGCCCATCTGCAGGCTCATCGCGCCCACGATCAGCAGCGACAGGTACTTGAACGCCCTAGGCGAACTCAATGATGTAGGGCTATCCGCAAATAAACCGTGCCTCAACCAATTCATGAGCAGACCCCGCCCCATAAAACGTTTTTGTGGTAGCTTCGGCGTCATTCGATCAATGCTAGCTTGCAGCTTGGCCGTGGTCAAATCAAACAGAGGCCCTCTATATGAGGGCGGCACGGCCGAGGAAGTGCCCTTGTCCTTCATCCTATCGATGCTTCGCCTGGATCGACGAGTATTTAGCGTACCGAGATATTCATTTGCGTCCCATGGTGACCGATTTCCCCCGTTATGCACGCCGTGCGGTCGGTGGCCGGCCTGGATCGGCGGCAGCGACCGGCCCTGGCAGGACCATTTGCCGCTACCCATCTATGAGCCCGCAGCAAGGACGTGTGGCCATGTACGACGACGGGGTGCGGCCGGTCTTCCTCGACGGGCCGGATGGTGGCTTCAGCCGGGCGGAGCCGGCGGCGGACGACGGGGCATTGCTCGACGCCTACTCGGCGGCGGTCACCGGGGCCGTGGCGCGGGCGACGGCGGCGGTGGCGCACCTGCAGGT
>JAPJRA010000426.1 GCA_030824835.1 Geminicoccaceae bacterium
GGAATCTATAATTTTATTGTTGGCTATAATAAAATATCACTTATTAATTGATTCTGTTCTACTGAGATTAATATTGATCATAGCAAAGAGATCATGTGATCTGTCCATGACAGAGGAGAGTTGAGCGTGAGCGTGTCGAAGCTGCAGGAGTTCTTATCGAGTTGGGGAACATTCGGGCGCGCCTCCCGCCGGCGCTGGCGAGCCATTGCCGGGATGGCCCGGCATGGTGGGCGAGGACATGTTCGTTCAGCGGCCCCAGCCCTGATCGGCCTCGCACTGATCATCAATCCAGCGCCGCTACGAGCTGCGGAGCCGCCTGCGGCAGCGTCGACGGTTCAGCAGAGCGCGCCGCCCTTCGCAACGAAGTTGAAGCCTCTGCTCTTGCGTGATCTTCGGGCGACCAAGACGCCTGGCGCCCTGGTCTATGTCGAGGATCCGAAGCTCGGCAAATGGGCCGCAGCCCTCGGGAGCAGCAACCTCGCCGGCGCGCCGCTCGACATCCGCAGCCACATGCGCATCGGCAGCGTCACCAAGACGCTCACGGCCACGGCCGTGCTGCGCCTCGCCGACCGCGGCCTGATCCGCCTCGATCGCCCGATTGCCGCCTACCTGCCGGGCCTCGTGCCGAACGGCAAGGCGATCACCGTCCGCCAGCTGCTCAACATGACCTCCGGACTGTTCAACACCACGGAGGATTGCAGCCTGAACCAGCTGCTGGACCGCGATCCCCATCACTCGTTCACGGTCCGCGAGACGCTCTCCTACGCCTTCCGCCACCCGCCCTACTTTCCCCCCGGCAAGGGCTGGCACTACGCGAACACCAATTACGACGTGCTGGGCCTGCTGCTGGAGAAGGTCACCGGGCAGAACGCACCTGTGGTCCTGCGTCGCCAGATCTTCGAGCCGCTGCGGCTGACCGGGACGGCACTGCCGGGCGAAGGCTTTGCGGGCCTGCCCCGCCCGCATCCACGCGGCTACCAGTTCGGCACCAACGTCCAGGCCCTGAACGCCTATCTTGCCCTGCTGCGCGGTGACATCGACGATGCCAGGATCGACGTGCCGCGAGGCACACAGCCTGCGGACGCGACCTTCTGGAACCTGTCCTACAGCTGGACGTCAGGATCCGCGACCTCGACGCTGGCCGACATGGCGGTCTGGGCGAAGGCGCTGGCCACGGGCAGGCTTCTGTCCCCCAAGCTCCATCGCCAGCAATTGCGGCCTGCCCCCGGCACCACCTACGGCCTCGGCATCACCGAGGTTCTCCCCGGATTCCTCGGTCACAGCGGGGCGGTGAACGGCTTCCAGAGCGTCATTGGCTACGCGCCCGAGCGGGGCGCCACGATCGTCGTCCTGGTCAACAACCAGCTGGCGCCCAATACCCCGTTCCCACAGGCCGTGCCGGCCGATCGGCTGGCTGGCCTCATTTACCGCACGCTGTTCGCCGACGAGGACGAGCCCGCGACGATGACTGCTGGCGCGCCCATCCGATCGGAGCCGATCACCGTCAAGATGTGCCGCTGAGTCGGGCCTGGCAGGCTCCGTTCGGCGGCGATGCGATCGAGCTCGCTCGGTAAAAGCCGCCCTGTCGCCGATCGACGACAGGGCGCGGTGGCCATCATGAACTCGGCGTCACCACGACAATGCCGGTCATATGCGGATGCAGACCACAGAAGTATGGATACATCCCGGGCTTGTCGAACGTCATCGTGAACCTGTCGTCGGTGTCCAGCGCCGGCGACTTGAACAGCTTCTCGTCGCTGGTCACGGTGTGCGGGATGTCGTCGTGGTTCACCCAGGCCACCGTCGTCCCGACGGGCACGGTGATCTCGGCCGGCTCGAATGTGAAGTTCTCGATGCTGACCTTGGCGTCAGTGGTGGCCGCATGGGCGACCGGCGTCAGGCCCATGCCGGACGCCAGCGTCAGGAAGGTCAGGGCTTGCAGGCGCGTCATCGGCTCAACCCCTCGCCAGCGGCTGGTCGACGATGGCGAGCTCCCCCGGGGTGGCCTTGAACGCCACGTCCGTGGTGCCGAGCAGCTGGCGCAGGCGACGCCCCTCCACGGCCATCGGCCCCGGGGAGTCCGCCTCGCCCGGCCTCGGCTGCGGGAAGGCCATCGACATCGCGGTGTGGAACGTGACGTTGCCTTCCACCTTCTGCATCACCTGATGGATGTGCCCGTTGAGGATCGTCACCGAGCCGAACCGCTTGAGATAGGTCAGGGCCTGCTCGGCATCCGAGGTGCCCCAGCCCCAGTCCGGATAGACGCTCCACAGCGGGATGTGCGCGAAGACGACGATCGGGGTCTCGGCGGACCTGCCGGTCAGATCGTCCTCCAGCCACTCGAGTTGATCCATGCCCAGCTGCCCGAGTCCCCCGGCTTTCAGATCGACGACGTTGACCAGGCCGATGAAATGCACCCCGTGTTGGTCGAAACTGTACCAGCCAGCACCGCGGCTGCCCTTGCCATAATGCTCGCGATAGGCCGCGCCCTCGTTCACCAGCATGTCATGCTCACCCGGCACGTAGAACGCCTGCAGCCGCGCCTCGCCCAGGAGCTGGTCGGCGAGATCGAACTCCTCGGGCTTGGAAAGGTGCGAGATGTCGCCCGTATGGAGCATGAAGGCCGGCGCTTGCGGCAGCATCCGGATCCGGTCCATGGACGCCTTGACCGTGCCGGGCACGTCCATGTTGGCGGCCTTGTTGAAGCCGATATGGCTGTCGCTGATCTGCACGAAGGACCAGCCGCCGGGAGTTGCAGCCTCGGCCTCGCCGATCAGCCGCGAGCGCGGGATACCGCCCGCCATCGTCCACACCACGCCGGTGCCAACCCAGGCCATGCACTCGAGCAGGCCGCGGCGATCAATGCCATCTGTCATTCTCGTCACTCCGGTGGTCGCGACGCTGGACCACGCGGTGCACTACCGGCAGACGGCACGGTCTATTCCCGCAGCCGTGTCTTTCGTCGGAATCGTCGTGCGGGAATAAACGAGGACGCCGGGCGGTAAGGCCGCTCAGTATCTCTTGCCGACTGGAACCGCGCTTGGCCGACCCGAGCGAGCGACAGCGATTCGAGACGGCGGTGTTGCCGCACCTCGATGCCGCGTACAATCTCGCCCGCTGGCTGACGCGCAGCCCGGACGAGGCGGTCGACATCGTGCAGGAGGCGACGCTGCGGGCCTGGCGCTTCTTCGGTGGCTTTCGTGGCGGCGATGCCAGGCCGTGGTTCCTGCGCATCGTCCGCAATGCGGTGCTGTCCGCCCGCGAGCGGCATGGGGGTGCCGACGTGGTACCGTTCAGCGCCCTTGAGCGGGAGGACGGCTCGTCGCCGCTCGACGAGATCGCCGCACCGGGCGGCGACCCCGAGGGAGCGCTGCTGTGCCTGGAGGATCGAGCCGTGGTTGATCGCCTGCTGGACCGGCTGCCGGCCACCTTCCGCGAGGTCTTGGTGCTGCGCGAGCTCGAGGAGCTCAGCTACCGCGAGATCGCCGAGGTGGTGCAGGCGCCGATCGGCACGGTGATGTCGCGTCTGGCCCGGGCGCGGCAGCTGCTGCTGGGTTATGGGGCGGAGCTGGCGCAGGAGGAGCAGGGCCGTGCCATGTGAGGACATGCGGCTGCTGGTGCATGCCAGTCTCGACGGCGAGCTCGACGCCGCCCATGCCGCCGAGGTCGAGCGCCATCTCGCCGGCTGTCGGAGCTGCGGCGACGAGCTGGCCAGGCTGCAGAGGCTCCGCTCCGCCATGCGCGGCCACGCTACCCGCCACGTCCTACCGGCGGCTGCCCGTGGCGCGCTGCTGGCGAGCCTGCCGGCCGAGGCGCCTGCGCGACCGGCGTCACCACGGACCGCCAACCGCCGCCTCATGCTGGGCGCGATGGCGGCGGCGTTGGTGGCTGGCATCGCCCTCGACCGCACCCTCGTCACGGTGCTTGCGCCCACCGATCGCGGTGAGCTCGATTCCCTGGTCGGCGCGCATATCCGCGCGCTGCAGCCCGGACACGCGATCGACGTCGTTTCCGCGGACGGGCACACCGTGAAGCCGTGGTTCGACGGCCGCATCGAGTACTCGCCGCCGGTCAAGGATCTCGGTGAGCATGGCTTCGCGCTGATCGGCGGTCGCCTCGACTACGCCGCCGGGCGCACCGTGGCGGTCATCGTCTACCGCCGCCGCCAGCATGTCGTCGACCTGTTCGCCTGGCCCGCCGGCCCCGACGAGCCTGTTGCCGCGACGGCCGCCCCCGACGGCTACCATCTGCGCCGCTGGACCCAGGACGGCTTCCGGCTCGCCGCCGTCTCCGACCTCAACGAGGCGGAGCTGGACGAGTTCGTCCGCCTCTGGCGCGCGAGCTGACGGTGCGGCTCAGACCTCCAACGACAACGCTGCTGCCAGCGGCCGGGTCGGCGGCGGCGCGGCCGGTGCCACGGGCCGCGAGCCGTCGAGCGAGGCCAGGTCCAAATAGACC
>JAPJRA010000427.1:0-1261 GCA_030824835.1 Geminicoccaceae bacterium
CAGCATGGTGGCGCCGGTGAACCGCGGCGGAATCGTGAAGCCATTGCGCAGGTCGCGCTCGCGATTGCCCAGCACCTGGTTGTCGGTGGTCAGGACCAGCGCATCGTAGCCCGCCGTCAGGGCGCGCTCGGCGAAGGCGCGGGTGAGCTCGCGGTCGCGGTACATGAAGACCTGCATCCAGCGCAGCCCCGCCCCGCCCGCGGCAAGCTGCTCGATGGTGCAGGTCGAGCCGTGGCTCAGGCAGTAGACGGTGCCGGCACGGGCGGCGGCCCTGGCCGTAGCCAGCTCGCCGTCGGGCCAGAGCAGCCCGGAGAGCCCGGTGGGACCGACGAGCACCGGCATCGCCAGCCGCTTACCGAACAGCGTGAGGCTCTGGTCGCGCACCTTGGTGCCGTCGAGAGGCCGCGGCACCAGATCCAGGTCACCGAACGCCGCCTCGTTGCGCCGTAGCGTGCGCTCCTCCTCCGCCCCGCCGTCGACGAAATCGAAGATCGCCTGCGGCAGGGCGCGCTGCGCCAACCGCCTCGCCTCGTGCACGCTGTATAGGCGCCGCTCCAACGGCGTCGCCACCATCCCTTGCCTCCCCGCCAGTCCTGCGCAGGCGCTTGGCCACTTGGTATCAGCTGACCGGCCATGCCTCAACGACAGCTTGTGACACGCGGTCGCGCGAGGCACCATCCGCTCTGCCGCCGAGGGAGGCCCACCAACATGATCGACGAGCCGCCGCTGCTGACCATCCGGCGTCGCCCGCCGCCACCAGCTGCCGATCTGCTGCAGCCCTTTCGCGATGCTCCGACGGGCTGGATCGTGGATGCCATGGGCGGGCGTGGTGCCATGGATGTCGGAATCAAGCCGCTGGCTCCCGGCCGCTTCATGGGCACGGCGCTGACCTGCTGGTGCGGTCCCAACGACAATCTGGCCTTGATGGCCGCGGTGTCGCTGGCCGAGCCAGGCGACGTCGTCGTTGCGGCCACCGAGGGCTTCGCAGGATCGGGCATGGCCGGCGACCTGCTGGTCGGCATGGCCCGCAACCGCGGGGTGGCGGGGCTGGTGGCCGACGGCATGGTGCGCGACCGGGACGCGATCGTGGCGCTGGGCCTGCCCGTCTTCTGCCGTGGCGTGACCGCCAACAGCTGCGTGCGCAGCGGCCCGGGGATGGTGGGACTGCCGCTGGTGGTGGGCGGCGTCGCCGTGGCCAGCGGCGACCTGCTCGTCGGCGATGCCGACGGCGTCGTCGTCGTGCCGCGGGAACAGCTGACCC
>JAPJRA010000427.1:1271-4456 GCA_030824835.1 Geminicoccaceae bacterium
AGATCGGGCAGCGGCTGGCGGACGTCGCTCGGGCCGAGCGTGCGGCCGAGGCTGCCGTCCTGGCCGGCCAGACCGAGCTGCCCGCGATCGCGACGCTGCTCGCCTCCGACCGCGTGCGCTGGGTCGACTGACGGAAAACTAGTCGAGGCGGTAGGTGCGGATGGCCGTGTCGCGATAGAGTGCCCGTAGCTCGGCCTCGCTGCAGCCGGCGGTGATCTCGTCCAGGATCGCCACCCACTCGGGATAGGGGTGGGTCAGCTCGGAGACCGTCCAGTCGCTGCCGTACATCACCCGCTTGAAGCCGAAGCACGCGAGCACGTGCTCGACATAGGGGCGCAGCTGCTCGCGCCGCCAACGCGCATGATCCGCCTCGGTGACCACGCCCGAGAGCTTGCAGACGACGTTGGGTGCCTTGGCCAGCTCCTCGAGCTGGCTCTTCCACGGCTCGACCAGGCCATGCCGGATCCCGGGCTTGCCGATATGGTCGAGCACGAACTGCACGTCGGGACAGCGCCGGGCGAGCTCGATCGCGAACACCAGCCCCCAGTGCTTGACGCAGATGTCGAAGGTCAGGCCGCGCGCAGGCAGTAGCCGCAAACCGGCGAGGAAGTCCGGTGTCAGGCAGAAGCTCTGGTCGGTCTCGGTCTCGATCAGGCGGCGTATCCCGCGCAGGGAGCGGTACTCGGCCAGCCGATCCAGGTCCGCCTCGACCGCGGCCCCGTTTTCCAGCGGCGCATGGGCGATCATGCCGCCGAGCCGCGGATCGCGGTCGGCCAAGCCCTGCACCCAGGCCGCCTCCGCGAAATGCAGCCCCTGGTCGACCGCCACCTCGGCGAAGACGAGCCGCTCCACCGCGACCTCGCCCCGGCAGGCGTCGAAGTCGGCGAGGTCATAGCGTCGGTTGATCTTCGGCACCCGCTGCAGCCAGCTGTAGCGCAGCCAGCTCGGGTCATAGAGGTGGACATGGCTGTCGACGATCGGAAAGCTCGGCATTCACCGCTCCGTTGGCACTCCCTGAACTTGGTTTGAATGCTAAGCCCTGCCCGTCTGCCGTGCTAGAGGCGGGACGGTAGAGGTGTGGAGGACGAATGGAGATCGAGCGCAGCGTGCTCGGGCGGAGCTGGCGGCTGCGGACCTGCGACGAGGCTTCTGCCCTGGCGATCAGCCAGCGGCACGGCGTCCCCGAGGTGGTGGGCCGCGTTCTGGCCGGGCGCGGGGTGCGGCCGGCGGAGGCGGCCGCGTTCTTGAACCCCCGGCTCAAGGACTGGCTGCCCGACCCGTCGCACCTGCATGACCTCGACCGCGCGGCGGAACGGCTCGCTGCAGCCGTGCTCGCCGGCGAGCATGTCGGGGTGATCGGCGACTACGATGTCGACGGTGCCACCTCGACCGCACTGCTGACCCGCTATCTGCGGGTCCTCGGCGTGCCGGTCGAGGTCGTCATTCCCGACCGGATGCTCGACGGCTACGGCCCGAACATACGGGTGATCGACGAGCTGGCGGCCAAGGGCTGCCGGCTCCTGGTGACGCTGGATACCGGCACCACGGCCTTCGAGCCGCTGGCGCATGCGGCCGAGCACGGTCTCGAGGTGATCGTGGTCGACCACCATGCGGCGGAGGCACGATTGCCCGCGGCCTTGGCCGTGGTCAACCCGAACCGGGTCGATCAGACGAGCCCGCTTAAGCATCTGGCGGCGGTGGGCGTGACGTTCATGGTGCTGGTCGGCGTCAGCCGTATCCTGCGCCGCCAAGGTGCGTTTGCCACCCGGGCCGAGCCGCCGCTGCTGTCCTGGCTCGATCTCGTGGCCCTTGGGACGGTCTGCGACGTCGTCCCCCTCACCGGCCTCAACCGGGCCTTCGTCTCCCAGGGCCTCAAGATCGCGGCGGCCGGGGGTTTGCCGGGCGTGTCGGCGCTGGCGCAGGCGGCAGGGGTGGCGCGGGTCACGGATGCGCGCCATCTCGGTTTCGCCTTGGGGCCGAGGATCAATGCCGGCGGCCGCATCGGGAAGTCCGACCTGGGCGCTCGTCTGCTGACCACCGATCTGGGCGACGAGGCGGCCGTGCTGGCGGAGCAGCTGCATGCGCTCAACGCTGAACGGCAGGCGATCGAGCGGGGCATCCTCGAGGCGGCCCTGCGGGCCGTCGAAGCCCAGATCGATGCCAAGCTGCCGGTGCTGGTGGCATCCGGCTCCGGCTGGCATCCGGGTGTGGTCGGCATCATCGCCAGCCGGCTGGTCGAGCGGCACCATCGCCCGGTGATCGTGCTGGGGGTGAACGACGGCATCGCCAAGGGCTCGGCCCGCTCCACGCGCGGCTTCGATATCGGGGCGGCGGTGATCGCGGCCCGCCTGGAAGGCATCCTGCAGCAGGGCGGCGGTCACCGCATGGCGGCGGGGATGACGCTGGCCGCGGCCGATCTCGATCGCTTCCAGCGCTTTCTGCTCGACCGGTTCGCGGCGGAGACCGGCGGCGGGGTGCCTCCGCCGGAACCGCTCGAGCTCGACGGCGCGCTGAGCGTCGGCGCGGCGCAGCCGGCGCTGGCGAGCCAGATTCTGCAGATGGCACCTTACGGCCCAGGCAATGCGGAGCCACGCTTTGCCCTCACCGACGCGCGGGTCGCGCAGGCGAGGATCGTCGGCGACGGGCATGTGAGCGCCGCACTCAGCGGCGTCGCCGGGGGGCGGGTCAAGGCAATCGCCTTTCGCAGCGGCGGCACGCCGCTGGGTCGCGAGCTTCTGGAGGGCCGGATGCCGCTGCATCTGGCGGGGCGGGTCAAGCTCGACACCTGGCAGGGTCGCGAGCAGGTCAGCTTCGAGATCGAGGACGCGGCCCAGGTCGGATGAGCCGCAACCCGCGAGCGCCGCTCAGAAATGGAGGCGCGTCGACACGCCGGCATGATCGGACGGCCATAAAGCAGGCTTGGTCGGGCCCGCGGGCGTCCGGTCGGCGACGTTCTCGCCGATACGGGTTGTGTTCATGACCAGGACCGGAGGCGAGCCGACGAATGCGACCGGCTTGGCTGGCATGTTCCAACGGCGGAGGATGACGTCCCGGTCCTTGACCAGCAGAAGGGCGTTCTTGCCGTTGATGGTGAAGGGAAGGCCGTTGATCGTTCCGACACGCGGCACCGGTACGCTGATCTCCGCGGTATCGAAATTCTTGACCTGTGCCGCCACCACATAAGG
>JAPJRA010000428.1 GCA_030824835.1 Geminicoccaceae bacterium
CCTCCTCGCGGCGCTCGTGCTCGAAGTCGACGTCGATGTCGGGTGGCTCGTCGCGCTCGGCCGAGACGAAGCGCTCGAACAGGAGATCGACGCGCGACGGATCGACGGCGGTGATCCCCAGCACGTAGCAGACGGCCGAGTTGGCGGCCGAGCCGCGCCCCTGGCACAGGATGCCCCGGCTGCGGGCGAAGCGGACGATGTCGTGGACGGTGAGGAAATAGGGCGCGTAACGGAGCTGACGAATCAGCTCCAGCTCGTGGCGGAGCTGCCGCTCGACCTTGGCCGGCAGATGACCGGGGTAGCGCTCGCCGGCGCCGGCGAAGCTGCGCCCGGCCAGCTCCTGGTCGGGCGTGCGGCCGTCGTAATCGTCCTGGACCGGGTAGTCGTAGGCGAGCTCGGTGAGGCTGAAGCGGCAGTGCTCGACGATCTCCAGCGTGCTCGCCAGCGCCTGCGGGTGGTCCTCGAACAGCCGCGCCATCTCGGCCGGCGGCTTCAGGTGCCGCTCGGCGTTGGCGAACAGCAAGGACGCCGCGTCGGTGATCCGCCGGTGGGTACGGATGCAGGTGAGCACGTCCTGCAACGGCCGCCGGTCGGGATGATGGTAGTGGACGTCGTTGGTGGCGAGCGGCTTGATGCCGGCGTCGCGGGCGAGGCCGGCGAGGTCGGCGAGACGCTGGGCGTCGTCGCCGGCATGGTGATGGGACAGGGCCAGATAGAGACGGCACCCCCATTGCCGGTGCAACCGGCGGGCCAGCTCGGCGAACGCCGCGCCCGGCGTCTCCGGCGGCAGCAGTGCCAGGATCTGCCCCTCGGCGTGGCCCAGCAGGTCGTCCAGCGTCAGCGTGCAGCCGCCCTTGGCCGCCAGCCGCTTGCCGTGGGTCAAGAGCGAGCTGAGCCTGGCGTAGGCGAGCTTGTCGGTGGGCCAGCACAGCAACGAGGTGCCGTCCACCAGATCCAGGCGGCAGCCGACCAGGAAGCGGATGCCGCTGGCCCTCGCCTGGGCGTGCGCCCGGACGATGCCGGCCAGGCTGTTGCGGTCGGTGAGGGCGAGGCCGGCGAGGCCCAGCGCCTGCGCCTGCACGACCAGCTCCTCGGGGTGCGAGGCGCCGCGCAGGAAGCCGAAATTGGAGGTGATCTGGAGCTCGGCGTAGGCGGGCATTCTGGTGGCACGTCTGGCGCCTGCGCGAGCGGCGCTAGCCGGACTTTGCGGCGGCCAGCACGCTGTCGATCTCGGCCAGGCTGTGGACCTTCTGGCCAAGATCGGCCTGATCGGCTTTCTGCCGCATCTTGCGATCAGCGGTTATCAGCGGCGCGGAGAGCTGCCGCGCCAGCGCCAAATAGAGACAGTCACAGACGCCGTGGCGCAGCAGCAGGGACAGCTCTAAGGCGGGGGCGAGCATTGATGGCCATGGGTGCAAGTCGACGGCCATCCGACCGGCCGCGGCTTCGATGGCCTGGGCTTCGTCGAGCGTGATCAGCTTGCGGCGATGATATTTCGTGACGGCGACGAGCAGCTCCAGCGGGAAGACGTCCGGCGCGGCGAACGGCAGCCGACTGGCCAGCAGGCGCAGGGCCGCATCACTCTCGGTCTCGGGCAGAAAGAACTTGAGGGCCACGCTGGCATCGAGAACGATCACACCCGTTCCCGGCCATCGGCGAGCAGGCGCACGCTGTCCGTGGCCAGCGGCTCGCCGTTGCGGCGCGCCAGGATGTGGTCGGGTCAAGCAAATCCCCCCTGCAGCCGCCACTGCGGCGGCTTGGGCTCGCCGTACATGCCCTCGCGGCTGACCCAGAGGTGGCGGCCGTCCTCGACGGCGACGCGGTAGAAGTCGCGCAGCCGCAGCCGCTCGGCCTCGGGGCGCCACCATTCGGGCAGGATTCGCTCCGGACCGCTCGCCGCCACCACCCGCTGCCGCTCCCGCCGGCGATGCAGCCAGAGGGGCGGGCCGTCGGGCACCCGGGCCATGGCCTCGACCGGCTCGGGCTGGGCAAGAAGGCGCAGGGGACGTGGCTGGCGCGCGAGCCAGGGGCGCGGGCTGAGCCCGGTCCCGGCCGGAACCAGCCGTTGTGCCCGCTCGGGCAGATGGCTGTCGACCGGCTGCAGGCGAACCACGCGCGCCTTGCCCAGCCGCTGGGCCAGCTGGTCGACCAGCCGATCGAGGTCGGCGGCATCGGTGTCGGTGGCGAGATCGGTCTGGGCGGGACCCTGCGGGCTGGTCTCCAGCGCCTCGAGCAGCATGAACTCGACGCCGAAGCCGACATCGACGCCGTCGAGCTCGAGCGCCAGCAGACGGAACAGATGCGCCACGTCGCGCACCGGCCGGCTGGTGCCGACGGTGAGGCGGGCGACTTTGGCGTCGACCCGGTAGAGGCCGAGCCGCAGCCGCCGGACACCCAGCTGCGCCCGTTCCAGCTCGGCGCACAAGGACGCCAGCAGATGCCGGGTCGCGGCGGCGATGTCCTCGGTGCGGCCGATCGGCTCCGGCCAGCCGATGCGGACGGTGAACGCCCGCCTTTCCTGCAAGGGAGTGAATTCCTCCTCGCCCTGGCCCAGAAGCCGGTCGAGCCGGGCCGGCAGCGCCGGCCCGAAGCGGGTGAGCAGGGCGGTGCGCGGCAGGGCGGCGAGCTGGCCCACTTGCCGGAAGCCCAGCCGCCGCAGGGCCTGCAGCAGCTCGGCTTCGAGCCGCAGGGCCGCCACCGGCAGGTGCAGCACGGTGGCCGACGCGTCCGCGGGGAAGAGGTCGCCGGCCCCGAACCTGGCCCACGCCCAGGCCGCCGCCAGTCTTCCGGCCACGGCCCGGCGGTGGGTCAGACGCAGCCGGTCCAGACGCCGGGCCAGGTCGGCGAGCAGGGAGCGCTCGCCGCCGAACAGATGGCTGCAGCCAGTGATGTCGATGGCGAGCCCGTCGCCGCCGTCGACCATCACCCTGGGGCTGTAGCGCATGCACCACAGCCCCAGCGTGGCGAGCTCGCCGGCATCGGCTTCCGGCTCGGCGTCCCGCACCAGCAGCTCCGGGTGGATCGCTCTGGCATCGGCCAGGGTCAGCCCCGGCGTCACGCCCAGCGCCCGCCCCGCCGGATTGACGGCCGTCAGCCGCGGCACGCCCCGGTCGGGGGCGACCAGCGCCAGCGCCACGTCGGCCGGCGGCAGTGGCCGGCCCAGGCGGCGCGTCTTGAGCTGCATACGGTCGATCGGCCATTCGGGCAGCCAGAGCGAAAGATAGCGTCTGCTCATCCCACCCCCCATCGGACCTTGGTACATCGGAGGCCTCGACGTTCGGCCAAATGTTCTTGTTTTGTTCTAATGATGGGAACGATTCTGTCAAGCCGGTCGCAGTCCTGGGCGCGAGGCTCAGACGCCGGAGCCGGTGGGCATCACGACCAAGTTGCGGACGCAGATTCGCTGAGGAAGGCGGTAGCAGTAGAGCACGATCGCAGCCAGTTCCGCCGGCGCGATGCATTCGCGGCGGCCCGGCCGGGGAGCGAGATCGATCACCCGGACATGGCGCTCAGAATCGGCTGCCTGCCGGGCCTCGCCCGCGGGGTCGATATTGACGATGGTGCCGTGCCGGCGCCGTTCCATGCCCGGCAGCACCGCCTCGAGCAGCGCGTCGATCTCGCGCGCCACGTTGATCACGCAGTCGACCGGGCCCCAGACGGCCTCGGCTTCCATGATCGTGGCGGCCAGCGGCGCCACATCGACCGCACGGTACCGTACGCGGTCGGTGGCCGGCGTCCCGGCGGGCGGATGGCGGGCCAGCGCCAGCACCGGGTGCCCGGCGGCGGCGAAGGCCTCGACCACGGCCGTGCCGATGTCGGTGGTGCCGCCGGCGACGACGACCAGGGTGTGTGGCGGAGCTAGGCGGCGATGCTGCAGGGCTCCCAGTGCAGGTTCGGCGCCGCGGGAAAAAAACCTTCGGGCTGGGACTCGGCCGGGAGGCGGCGACGGCTTTCCTGCTCGGGGTGCAGACCCAGGATCTCGCGGACCGTGCTTTCCGCAAGTCGCGTCAGAAAGGCGATCTTGGCGATCGGGTTGCCTTCGGCGGCAAGCTGACGGACGATCTGCATGATGGCTGCTCCTGGCGTCCTGGCGCCGGTAGGGAAACGGTCACCGCCGGGTGATCCGGGCGGCACGTGTCAGCAAGACGCGCGGAAATGATGCCTCATTCCCCGGCAGCGGCCGGCCGGCGCCACGCCGACGCCCAGTGTTGCCGGAAAACCAGGGCCTGTGGCCGGGCCGATCCTTCCGATTCGGGTGGGGAATTGTCGCAATCGGCATGTCGTACAAGCTATGAAAAGAATATCTAATGATCTGGGCTATTTATTATGGTTTGTGGGCTAGCCACGGTAAGTCTACCCTCGCGCGATCATGATCGTCCATCCAAGCAGGGAGCCGGACCCATGGTCGTTCTGTCGCAGCATGTTTCGACCTCCTCACCGCACACGGCCTCGACA
>JAPJRA010000429.1 GCA_030824835.1 Geminicoccaceae bacterium
CATCATCTATGCTCTCACTGGCATTGATAGTGCCACGGGGCGCACAGCGATACGAGCGCCTCGATTGTCAGACCGATGGACAATGATCGAGGATTTAGCTGAGCAGCGTGGATGCACAATTGATGCTCTCACAGCTGAAAACTTTAGATATGATCTAGGCCGGATGTCCGATTTTCGGGATTACCTGGCTCACGGCGTGTTCTATCGGGACGCATCCGGGAACGTGTATTGCCGCAAGGTTCGTGGAAAATGGGTTCCGCCAAGCAGCAACAAGCCCGTTAAGCACGCAAAGGTACCGGCAGCCTATGCGGTTACGGTAGAAGAGACGGCACGAGTATGTGCCATCACCGAAGTTGCTTACGAGGCTGCTCGAGACCTTCATCGAGACATCGTGGAGCAGCTTCGAGCGCAGCTCGTATAATATCGGCGAGCGCCTCTTCGGGCATGCCATAGGTACGTATGAAGTCGATGTGGAAATCAGCAGCCTCGGCGGCAGCATTGATCATTGCTCTTGTGATCAAGACTTTTGGTTCTGCAGTCTGAGTGATCTCGCATTGGCCAAGGCTGGCTGCTGCTTGTTCTACAGAAGCCAATCGAACCACCCATCTGCATACAATGCAAAGACCAACGAAAGGAGGCTGAATGCAAATGCAGCCAGGCTCACTCGATATGCCTTGAGCGATCGCTGATAGCGCAACTGCGCCTCCGCGAGCTCTGCTTCTCTCTGGCCACCCCGGCCCGTATATCTGATCCTGCACTTGCTTCTCCCGCCCGCTCCGGCGGGCTTTTTCATGCGCCGATGCTTGGCGCTGACTGGGGACAAGATAGCAGTTCGCGTCTCAGTTAGCCTAGGTATAAATTCGCACAGTGCGTATTTTTAGCTTGACGATACGCATGGTGCGTATGTACCTTCATCTCCACAGGGCGCGACACACGAGCCGCCCGCCGAGATGGAGAACCCACATGCACCAGACGAACTACCAAGAGGATGATCGAGACGGCTGCTTCTTCTGCGGCGTGGCAAGCGCCTTCGCTATCTGGATCATCGGCGCTGCGATCTTCGGGATGATCTGGCTCTTCACCAGTGATGCCTTTGCATCGACCGACCGCCCGGACCTTTGCGCTCAGTACCGCAGTGGCGAGGTCGCGGCCTGCATCGCGGAGATGGGGCAATGACTGAGCGGCATGAAGGCCAAGGCGGCCAAGCATTTCCCGGCCCAGCATTCACTCGTACTGGCCACCCTAACGGCCACGACATGGGCATGACCCTGCGCGACTGGTTCGCTAGTCAAGCACTGACGGGTATCACCGCTGGATACTGGTCGAACCCGAACATGGGTGGGCTTACCCCGCAGACTATGGCGGATGAAGCCTATCAGCATGCTGACGCCATGATCGCCGCTCGGAAAGGCGGTGCGGCATGACGCTCCTCGGCAAGGACAAGTGCGCCAACGAGCTGCTGGGCAAGCTGATGACCCAGAACCTCGTGCTGCAGCAGCTGCTGAAAGAGCGCGGCGAGGTGAAGAAATGACCGCCCTTGCCCCGCTGAACATCCGGCATGAAGAAGTCTCGAGCATTGTCTGGTGGCAGGTGCCGCACAGCCCCGAACGCATGGCAATGGCTGACTTCGTGGCTGTGCTTGAGGGCGACCAAGAACTGATTGCCGTTCGCCTGGTGCGGGTCCGCTTGGGCGAGGCCAGCATCGGTCGCGCTGATGTGCTGCGGTTCGAGCAACCCCTCGCAGAATGGGAGGAAGCTGCGGCAGACACAGTGCGCAGGAGCTTGCTCGATCGGCAAACCGCAGGCGCGCAGCAATGACTGACGCCGTCGAAATCCCGGTCCGCGTGCTGAACGAGACGGACAAGGCATGGCTGATGACAAAGGAGCCTTTCGGCCGCCGCTTCGCCCACTGGGAGCCCAAGTCGCGTGTCCAGATTCCGGACCGCAACGAGGTGAAGCCCATGCACACCTCCGTCATGCCGCGGGCATATGCGCTTAGCAGAGGGTGGCTGAAATGATCCGCCAACCCTCCAGCCAGGAAGATCTCTATTCCTACTGGCGCCGCTCGGTTGCGGGGGAGCGCGTCGCCCGTGTCGAAGACGAGCCGCAACCCGGTTTCTACCGCCGGCGCATGGTTCGCGGCGGCCCCTTCGTCCCAGTGGAAATCTGGATGGAGCAGGAAATCGACCCGGAGACTGGTGAACTGACCGCGCCCGAACGGCTCCGCGCCATCTGCAACGGTCAGCTCTGCCGCCCTGAGACGGTCTGGACCTACTGCAGGCCGATCAGTGCCAGCGAATACGACGGCCTGACCGGTGCACACAATTCGATCCCCGACATGGTGGCCACGCACGTCGCCATCGACCTTGGCCAGATGGCCGCAATCCGACCTTAAGAAGGTACCCCACCATGAACGATATGACACTGGCCGGCATCGGTCATAACACCCAGCTGCCTTACGATCCGGAAAGCGCGGCGAAGCTGGAGGCCCGCGTCCGGGAACTGGCGGATGCCGGCGGCGCCTGGCTGGACAAAGGCACGGTCGAAGACGACGAGCAGGCCGGGAAGCTGAATGACTTCCTGACGCAGGCGCGGAAGTGCAGCACCGACATCGAAGCCGCGCGCAAAGTCGCCAAGCAGCCGCATATGGATGCGGCCACCGCAGTCGACACAAAATTCAAAACGCTAACCGCGCCACTGGTCCGGTTGAGCGACTCTCTCAAGAAGATCCTGTCGGTCTATGCCGCTGAGAAGCAGCGCCGTCTGGACGAAGAGCGCCGGGCTCAGCAGGAGGAGGCCCGCCGCCAGCAGGCCGAAGCCGATCGGCTGGCCCGCGAGGCCAAGGCCCGCAACGATGTGATCGCCCAGGCAGAGGCTGAAGAGGCCGCGAAGGCCGCAGCCAAGGCCACCAAGGCGGCTGAGAAGCCGGTCCGCGCGCAGATTGCGAGCGCCACTGGCGGCGGCCGCACCATGGCTACCCGCACCGTCCATACCGCCAAGATCGACGGCGACAGCAGCGCCCGCCGCGCCTTCGGCTTCCTGCTGGCCGATCCCGACAGCGCCCCTGCCCTTATCGCGGAGATGGAGCGCCTCTGCACGGCCGCGCGCCGCCGCAAGAGCGGGCCGACCGAGATCCCCGGCGTGACCTTCATCGAAACCCAGACTGTCGCCTGACGCGCGACCGATAGGAGAGACCCATGAACCAGATTACCCGCCCCTCCGCCGGAACGTCCGTGTCCGCGAAGCCCCTCCGCCAGGTCGCGAACGTCCGCGAGCTGCTGGTGAACGATCAGGCCAAGCAGCAGCTGGCCGCCGTGGCCGCGGGGCACATGCGCCCGGAGCGGATGCTGCGCCTGATGGCGAACGCCATGCGCACCACCCCGCAGCTGGGGGAGTGCGATCCGCTTTCCCTGCTCGGCGCCATGATGACCTGCGCCAGCCTTGGCGTGGAAGCAAACACGCCCCTTGGCCACGCCTACCTGATCCCCTTCAAGAACAACCGGAAGAACATCACCGAGGTGCAGCTGATCCTCGGCTACAAGGGCATGATCGACCTTGCCCGCCGGTCCGGCCACATCGTCAATATCCACGGCGACGTGGTTTACGAGGGCGACGAGTTCAGCTTCGAATACGGGTCCGAGCAGCACTTGAAGCACCGCCCCAAGGGCAAGCGCGCCAATCCGATCTATGCGTATTGCCATGCCAAGCTCACGGACGGCGAAGCCTTCGTGGTCCTGCCCTGGGACGAGGTCATGGCGATCCGGGACGGATCACAGGGCTACAAGACGGCGGTCAAGTACAACAAGAAGGACAGCCCGTGGATCGCCCACCAGCACGAGATGGCGGCAAAGACCGCCGTGCGCGCGCTGTTCAAGTACCTGCCGATCAGCATCGAGATGGATGGCGGCAAGCTGGGTGACGCCTTGGCCGTCGATGACCAGCACGTCGACTATTCTCAGTTCGCCCAGAACCCTGATGGCGGATACGACATCGAGGGCGAGGCCGAGCAGCACGATCCCGAAACAGGCGAGGTCGGCGGTGACGCGATCATCGAGGACCAGCGCCAGACGCAGACCACTGTTGCTACGGAGCGGCAGAAAGCCTCGACCGAACGCCAGCCCCGCGAGAAGACCGAGGAAAAGCCTGCGACACGACGCACCAGCCGCAGCGAACAGCAGAACGGCCTGAACCTCGGCCCCTCGCTGTCGGAGCGGATCAAGATGCTGGACGACAGCATCAAGGACATGCTCGCCGAAGGCACCCCGCTGGATGAAGTCCTGGAGATGTTCGAAGCCCAGCTGGACGGCGTCAAGGCCGAGGATGCCGACGAGCACGCCGCGATGGTCGAGCAGTACGAGAAGATGGCTGCCGATCGCCGTAGCTCCTGATGGCTTGGCGCGCTCATGAGGGGCGCTGGCCCAATGGGCGGCGCTTTTGGACCGTAGAAGAC
>JAPJRA010000430.1 GCA_030824835.1 Geminicoccaceae bacterium
CCGAGATGGGGCCGTTCAACGGCGCCAAGGTCGTGGCCCGCGCCTGGACGGACCCGGCGTTCAAGGAGCGGCTACTGGCCGATGCCAACGCCGCCATCGGGGAACTGGGCTTTCCACCGATCATGTCGGGTGCCGAGGGCGAGCATATGCGCGTGGCGGAAAACACCGCCACCGTGCACAACCTGATCATCTGCACGCTGTGCTCCTGCTATCCCTGGCCGACCCTCGGGCTGCCCCCCTACTGGTACAAGGACCCGACCTTCCGCGCCCGCGCGGCACGGGAACCGCGCAGCGTGCTCAAGGAGTTCGGCCTCGACCTCGAGCCCTCGATCGAGATCAAGGTGTGGGACAGCAGTGCCCAGATCCGCTGGTTCGTGCTGCCCGAGCGGCCTGCCGGGACTGAGGGCATGAGCGAGGCCGAGCTCGCCGAGCTGGTCACGGCCGAGGCGATGATGGGGGTCGCCAAGGTCGAGGCGGCACCCGCCAGCAAGGGCTACGACCCCAAGGCGCAGGGGTTCTAGCGGCCATGCAGACGAGGTTCGAGCATCACGCGACGTCCAGCATGCTATGCTCGCCCGACGCCCCGCCACGCCACAACGGGCAGCTCCGGTTCGAGCGGCCATGGGAGGGGCGGATGTTTGCCGTGGCCCTGGCGCTGGCGCGGGAGGGACATTACGAGTGGGAGGAATTCCGACAACGGCTGATCGCGTCCATCGCCGCGTGGGAGGCCGGGCACAGTGACTGGAGCCGCGACTGGGACTACTATCAGCGCTGGCTGCAGGCTCTCGAAGAAAGCGTGCTGGCCGCCGCCCTGATCAATCCGGCCGAGCTCGAGGAGCGCACCGCCCGGCTGCTGCGCGTGGCGACACCTACTGTGGTTACCGGGAGCGGCGACGACGGCAATGTTTCGACCGAGTCATCTGATCTGGCAACCTTGCCCAATCACAACCAGGAGGGGTCTCATGTCCTCAGCTGAATTAGCTCGCGGCATCCGAATTCGCTCGGTCACGGGCAGCCGGAGCCGGGTGATGCCGGCGCTCCTGGCTCTGTTTCTGGGGGTGTTCGTGATCGGCATGGTGGGCTTTTCACCGTTGTCCGCCCTCCACAACGCCGCGCACGATACCCGGCATTCGGCAGCGTTTCCCTGCCACTGAGTGGCCCCGAGCCATATTTCCGCATGGGCGCGCGGTCCGGCCGCCGCCCATTGCCCGCTCCAGCTTCACACCTCGCCGCTGACGATTTGGGGCTGCGGAGTCTCGGCATTTAGATGGGCTTGTGGGCGCTGCAGCCAGGCCTGGAACAGTCGAAAGCCCAGCGCGAATACGATGGGACCGACGAATAAGCCGATCAGGCCGTGCGCGAGCAGGCCGCCGATGGCGCCGATGAGGATGACCGCCAGCGGTACGTCGCCGCCTCGGCTCATCAAGTAGGGCCGAAGGAAATTGTCGCTGAAGCCGGCGATGACGCTCCAGCCGACGAACAGCACGAACGTGACCGTGCCGGTCTCGGTGAACACCCAGATCCCGGCACCGACCAGCACCAGCGTCGGCCCGATCTGCACCACGCACAGTAGAAAGCAGATCAGCGTCAGGAAGGCCGCCCCGGGGATCCCGACCGTGAACAGGCCCACGGCCACGAGAGTCGTCTGGATCAGGGCCGTGCCGATGATGCCGCGGGCGACACTGCGGACCGTTCGCTCGGCGAGGTCGACGAGGTCACGGCCGCGATCGCCCACGAGACGCGTCGCCACCGCGTCGGCCACCTGACCGCCGGCAGCGTCGTGCGCCAGCAGGATGCCTGCGATGATGATCGCGACCAGAAAGCCCAGGAGACCGAACCCGGCCCCGGCCAGGAACGCCAGCAGCCACTCCCCCACCCCGCGCAGGACCGGCGCCACCTGTCCCAGCGCGGTCCCGATATTGACCAGCGCCAGCCGCCAGAACTGATCGATCGGCTTGCCGATGACCGGCCAGCTCGCGACGGAGGGCGGCGGCTCCGGAATCATCACGGCACCGCTCGACAGCGCCCGCGCCATCTCGGCGCCGTTCTCGATCAGGGCCCGGGTCAGAGCCGACAACGGCACGATGAGGAGCACCAGCAGCAGCAGCGTGACGATCCAGGCAGCGAGCCCGCCGCGCTCGCCAAGTTGCCGCCGCAGCAGCGCGAAGCCCGGATGCACGGCAACCGCGATGATCATCCCCCAGACGATCGGGACCAGAAACGGCTCGGCGATGGTGAAGCACCAATAGACCAGTACCAGCATCAGGCCGATGCGGATGACAGCCTCGGCGCCCGTTCGGGCTATGGCCAAATCGGTTGGCCCTGGAGGCGCGTCGGGCATGTCCTCTTCCTCATTGTCGATGCCACAGCGGCGCCGGCACAGACCAGCAATCTGGGTCCGGGGTCAAGCCATCCGCCTGCGCGCCCATGTCGTACATGGCGAGACGTGACCGGCGCCGTCTGGGGCGATAGGTTGCACGCCGGATTTATGGGGCCGGGGAGAGATCGACGTGAGTGACAAGGAATACGATCTGGTGGTCGTTGGCGGCGGCCCCGGTGGCTATGTCGCCTCCATCAAGGCCGCCCAGCTCGGGCTGAAGGTTGCCTGCGTCGAGAAGCGCGGCGCCCTGGGTGGCACCTGCCTGAACGTCGGCTGCATCCCCTCCAAGGCCCTGCTGCAATCCTCGCATCTGCTCGAGGAGGCCGGCCACGGCATGGCCAAGCACGGCATCAAGATCAGCGGAATCGAGGTCGATCTCGGTAAGATGCTGGCCAACAAGAACCAAGTGGTCAAGACCCTGACCCAGGGCATCGAGTTCCTGTTCAAGAAGTACAAGGTCGAGTACGTCGCCGGCGCCGGGCGCATCGCCGGCGCCGGCAAGGTCGTGGCTGAGCTCATCAAGGGCGGCACCAAGGAGCTGCCGACTAAGAACATCCTGATCGCCACCGGGTCGGACGTGATGCCGCTGCCCGGCGTCACGATCGACGAGGACCGCGTCGTCTCCTCCACCGGCGCTCTCGACCTCAAGGAGATCCCCAAGCACCTGCTCGTCGTCGGTGCCGGCTATATCGGACTCGAGATGGGCACGGTCTGGCGCCGGCTCGGCGCCAAGGTGACCGTGGTCGAGTTCCTGGACCGGATCACGCCCGGCATGGACGGCGAGGTCGCGAAGGAGTTCCAGAAGCTGCTGACCAAGCAGGGCATCGCGTTCAAGCTCGGCACCAAGGTGACCGGCGTCGACGTCGCCGGCGAGGCGGTCAAGGTCACGGTGGAGCCGGCCAAGGGCGGCGCCGCGGAGACGATCGAGTGCGACCGGGTGCTGGTGGCGATCGGGCGGCGCCCCTACACGGAGGGCCTGGGCCTGGCCGAGGCCGGTGTCCGCCTCGACGATCGCGGCCGGGTCGAGACCGACGGGCATTTCCGCACCAATGTGCCGGGAATCTGGGCCATCGGCGATGTTATCGTCGGCCCGATGCTGGCACACAAGGCCGAGGAGGAGGGCACCTGCGTCGCCGAAATGCTGGTCGGGCAGAAGCCTCATCTCGACTACAATTTGGTGCCGGGTGTGGTCTACACGAGCCCGGAAGTGGCCTCGATCGGGCGGACCGAGGAGCAGTTGAAGGAGGCGGGAGCCGACTACAAGGTCGGCAAGTTCCCGTTCATTGCCAACTCGCGCGC
The DNA here is from genome assembly GCA_030824835.1 of Geminicoccaceae bacterium. Taxonomy (GTDB): domain Bacteria; phylum Pseudomonadota; class Alphaproteobacteria; order Geminicoccales; family Geminicoccaceae; genus Benzoatithermus. Next base: position 3,680 of record JAPJRA010000430.1, read on the forward strand.
CCGCTCCGTCGGCACCACGGACGGCTTCGTCAAGATCCTGGCCGACGCCGCCACCGACAAGGTGCTGGGTGCGCACATCATCGGTCCGGAGGCCGGAACGCTGATCGGCGAGATCGCCGTGGCAATGGAGTTCGGTGCCAGCTCCGAGGACATCGCCCGCACCTGCCACCCGCACCCGACCATGGAAGAGGCGGTCAAGGAGGCGGCGCTGGCGGCCTTTTTCAAGCCGATCCATATGTGAGGTCCGCAAACGTGGATGGGTCTTCGATGCGCCGCCTTGCCGCGACAGTTCTTTTTGGCCTTCTGGCAGCATTCCCGGGAGCTGCACGCGCAGCCGATCTCGGCGGTGTCTGGAAGTTCGACCAGGCCGCCTGGGCGGCGCAGACGGACCAGCTGATGGCCGCCATGTTGGCGGCACTGGCGCCGCAGGATCTGGCTGCCATGAAAGCTTCGGGTATTGATGTCGAGAAGGCCTATCGAGAGGGACTCAGCCAGCCTATCGACGGCACCATTGAGTTTTTGCCCGGTGGCAAGCTCCGTGTAACGGCATCGGGGGAAGAGACCGTCGAGGAAGGAAACTGGGAGATGCACGGCGACCGGCTTCGGGTCGAGTATCCCAATGGTGCGCAAAGGGATGCGCTGGAGGGTGGGGTAAGCGGCGAGAGGATCGTCCTCAGGCCGGTGATCCCGGATCCTTCCAGCCCGGACGCACCGGTGCTTCAAGCAATAGTCATCACCCTCAAGCGTGATCGCTGAAGACGCGCC